>JABIQT010000419.1 GCA_018667995.1 Candidatus Latescibacterota bacterium | reverse complement strand
TGTGAAGACACGCTTCGGAGCAAATCGCTTAAGAAACCCGTTAAAGACGAAGACGACCAGGAAGAATGGAAATAGAGCCGCCACTGGGAGATGAGAGACGGTCAGATGTGAAGCGCGCAGCTGAAAGGAGGCATGGAGCGTCCATAGTGCGACGCCCAGCGCCAGTATCAGGCCAAGGACTACGGCACGGACCGTCATCCCTGATGAAAGGCTGCTCGGGGTGAGAGTGGTTCCTACATCTTCGTGTTGGGATTTATGAGGAGTGGCCTGATCTCTCAGGGGATTACGTTTCATTGCGGTACGCTGATGGTACGGGAGAGCAGCATCTTCCGAGAACGCCGATCAATGGACCACATCCAGGAGTTCTTCCAGTTCGTCGACACTGGATACTGCCACCAGGACACTGCTGACGCCAGGATTCTGAAGGGCCCACTGTACCGCCGCGGAAGTGCGGGGTCGGTCGTGCCCCGCCTCGGCCAAATCCACCCAAGGCCCCACTGAGACAGGATAGATAAGATCCAGATTTTCAGCGACTTTGTCCCGCTTAGGAGCGAATTCCGGGAGGGCTTCCTTTTTTGTCCGGGACCAGTGTGGGCTGACCTTATCGTCCCAACCGATCCACTGCCCACCGAGGGCCTTCATCACCAGAACACCCTTGCCCTGTTCCATAGCTTTGTCGATCCCGGTGGATTGCCCTCGACATACATAGTTGTACATGACGAGATCACCGTCCGATTCTTCCGTTGGACCACTCTCGATGTAGTCCCGCTGGTCGTCCAGGTAGTGTCGGATCAGGCACAGACTCCTGATCTCTCCAGATTCGCGTAGCGCATAGATGGTCTCTCGCAGTCTGTCACTAGCGACGAAGTCCTTGTGGTGTATTCGAAGGATATCGATGGCATCACGGTGGAGATTCGTCAGATGTGATTGTACCGTGAACCGGAGCATATCGGGGTCGGGTGCGGTGAACTTGAGGGCAAAGGAATGTGAGCCACTATTCCCTTTCAGTTCATCCGGTATGTAGACTTCGTCACCATAGCCCATGTCGAACAGCGAGATACCCTGTGCCAACGCTTCAAGATAGATGTTCTTCTTGATTTGGGCAGAAGGATGCCCGCAGACACCCTCGTACCTTGCCAACAGGCCACCTAGGGCAATCTCGCTTACGGCAATGCCAGTATCGCCAAATGAACGGTATTTCATCTACTATACTTTATTGGGGAGACGAATAAGATCAACTGAGGAGCTTCAGTCGTGCTGCGCTCCTGCATTTTGCGCGTGACACTTGTGACGCTGGTATGATGAAGATTCCTAATCTACGCTTCGAAACTTGCCACTGCCTGACCGACTGAGTCGTAGATTTCAAACACCTCACCAAGCCCGCAGACCTTCACGATTACTTTCTGTGCGATGGGGCTCATTCCGGCCAACCTGAGGTCGCGGTCAGCTTCTCTCAGAATCTTCAGTCCCGCGATGAGCATGCTCACACCGCTACTATTGATAAAGTCCACCCCACTCATGTCGAATACGACACCTCGGATTGGGGGAACCTTCAGCTTGTGGATTCTGTTACGGAATTCTTCATAGTCAACGGTACTCAGGAGTTTTCCCTTGGGTGAAAACACCGTCACACCGTCTATTATCTGCTCGGGGATGACCATGGTATGCTCCGTTGAACTGCAGGTTAAGGCGGGTTGTATTCGGACATTCGAAAGCTTGTGGAGTGGGCTGTTCGAACCAATATAATGAAGGTCGAATACGAGGTGAAGCGGTATTTGGCGTCTATGGATATTTCCGTTGACATCCTCTCTACAAAATGTGAGAATATGGCCGATTACCAAACTCACGAAGGAACTCTTTCCCGTCCATAATACCGGAGGATCATCATGCCTGTTCGTACCGATGATGATTTGCTGGCCCGAAACTACCTGAAAGCCCTTCAGCACGCAGTAGACCAGCGAATGAGCCGGCGCGACTTCATGAAACTCACGGGCGCCGCCGGACTGGGATTGCTCGCGGTACCGGGTGGATTCGGCTGCAGTTCACCTGTGGGAGACGGCTTCTCGCCGGACGCCAGTGAGCTATCGTTGATATTGCTCGCGGTCGACGAGGTCAAATCTGCCGGCGCCGACTACGGCGATGTCCGAATCAGCCGCCACTGGTTCGAGTCGATCCGCAGTCGCGAGAAACAGATTACCGGAGTTTCTAGCAGCGATTCATATGGTATTGGCATCCGGGCGTTGGTAGGGGGATCCTGGGGATTCTCCGCCACACACAAGTTAACCCGGGATGACGTAATTCGGACGGCCCGGGAGGCTGTGAACATCGCCAGCGCCAACAACAAGATTGCACCATCTGAAGTAACCCTCGCGCCGGTGGATGTAACTAAGAATGTATATTGGGAGACTCCTCACGAAATTGATCCGTTCGAGGTTTCCATCGAGGACAAAGCGGATCTCCTGTTCAGGACAAATGAAGCCGCACTCTCCGTACCGGGTGTGAGCTTTGTTTCGAGTGGATTTTCGTCTGTAAAAGAGGCACGTCTTCTGGCTACAACAGACGGCAGCCTCATCCAACAGACTTTGCTGCGGATCAGCCCAAGTGTGAACATTACCGCTGTATCATCAGATCGAAGCGATTTCCAGTCTCGAGGTGCTGTTGCGGAGGCTGCCAGCCTTGGGTGGGAATATGTACAGGGATTGGATCTTCCCGGCAACGCACCCGCTTGGGGCGAAGATGCCGTGATGAAGCTATCCGCGGCGCCGGTGGATGCAGGAAAGTGGGACCTGGTGCTGCATCCATCAAACCTCTGGCTCACTATCCATGAGAACGTGGGGCATCCGACGGAGTTGGACCGGGCACTAGGCTATGAGGCGAACTATGCCGGTACGTCGTATCTTCATCCGCCTGAAGCGGTATTGAATAAACTGCGAATGGGACCGGATTTTATGAATTTCCAGGGAGATCGTACCCAGGTTGGGGGTGGCGCCACGGTTGGATATGACGATGAGGCTGTTCCCGCCGATACGTGGTCGATTATTGAAGATGGCACCTTTGTAGACTATCAGACCACGCGGGAACAGGCGGCTTGGATAGAAGAATACACGGGCATTACCCGTAGCCACGGATGTTCCTATGGGCAGACCTGGGCGAGCATTCCGTTTCAGCGCATGCCCAATGTGAGTCTCATGCCAGGGGAGGATAACTTGTCTGAGGAGGATATTATCGCTCAGACGGACCACGGCATTCTAATTGAGGGTAACGGGTCCTATTCTATCGACCAACAACGGTACAACTTCCAATTTGCCGGGCAGGTATTCTGGGAAATCAAGAACGGTAAGAAGGATCGAATGCTTCGCGACGTAGCCTACGTAGGACGGACACCGGAATTCTGGAACTCTCTGGCTGCCATTGGTGGGAAAGATACCTACTATCTGGGCACCACATTTGGCGATGCAAAAGGACAACCCGGACAGTCCAATGCTGTTTCTCACGGTTGCCCTGTTTCACTCTTCAGAGATGTCGATATTATAAACACCGCCTGATCCACGAGTTGTGGTTTATTTGGCTCGCCCGCGATGTGGAGCAGCGCTCCATGTCGTACAGGATCTGAAAGGTTTTGCCATGCCCCAGAAGACCAGCAGATATGGATTGACTGAGAGCGAAACCCGCGCCCTTTGTAGTCGTGTTCTGGGACTCTCGAAGGCGGATCACGCCAGAGTCCAGATTCTATCCGGATGGCGAGGATTTACGAGGACAGCTACCAATCGGGTTACGACCGCGGGCGGGAGTGAGGATATTTCCGTCCAGATAACGAGTGGGTTCGGCAAACGACTGGCATCTCTCCGGACCAATAGTCTCGACCAGGCCGGTCTTGAGACTGCGGTTCGCAAGTCCGAGGACATGGCGCGCATTTCGCCCGAGAATCCCGAGTACATGGACGAGCTGGGGCCGCAGCAGTACGATACGGTGGCCGGTTATTATGATTCTACCGGCGATCTATCACCTGATGCACGAGCGTCGGCCATGAACTACGCAATCGAGCAGGCCAGACTGACCGATACGGTCGCAGCGGGTTACATGGATGTTCGCGCCGGCTCCATGGCCCTTGCCACGACGAACGACCTTTTCGCATACCACAGCTCCACAGGTGTGGCGTCTACGTTGACGGCGCGCACGCCTGAAGGCAAGTCTTCCGGTTGGGCTGGCGATCAAGGCAGCGACTGGAGAAATATTGAGAATGAACGCATCGGTATAGATGCGGTGCGCAAATGCTTGGAGTGGCGCAGTTCCTCGGCCCTGGATCCCGGTAAGTACACCGTGGTTCTTGAACCAACCGCAGTGGGTATGTTGATGTCGCGTATGCTCGGGGCGTTTGATGCGCGACGCGCGGACGAAGGCAGATCATTCTTCTCTGGCACGGAGGTGGGCGAAAATCGAATCGGAGAACATCTATTCGATTCGCGCGTTTCCCTGGTCAGCGATCCCTCATCACGAGATGCAGAGACCGCTCCATTCTCTGGAGAAGGCCTTCCTGCCCGCTCCGAAGTATGGGTGGACAAGGGCGTACTACGAAATCTGAACTACTCACGGTTCTGGGCTGAACGAAGCGACACGGCATCAAAACCTCGCCCGTCCAACCTCCTAATGCTTGGCGGTAGCGATTCCACATCCGACATGATAAGATCCATCCGGCGTGGTGTCCTGATTACCAGATTCTGGTATATCCGAGGACTTAACCCACGAACCATCTCGTATACAGGTTTGACGAGGGACGGCACATTCCTGATCGAGAATGGAAAGGTCAGCCGCCCAGTCAATAACTTCAGGTTCAATCAGTCGCTTGCAGAATTGCTTCAGAACGTTGAAATGTTGGGGAGATCAGTCCAGGTCTGTGCCAGTGAGAACAGCTCTGTTTCTACGCCAATTGTCGCTCCAGCACTGAAAGTTCGCGACTTCAATCTGTCGAGTGTGAGCGATGCCATCTAACATCGAACTCCGTGTCGAAGTCGCTTCCTGATTGCTTGCACCAGGTTCCCATGACGATGGATTTACGACGGAAAATATAGGAGTATACATGATTATGCGTCTGCGGCGGTACTTGTGCCTCGCCATTTTCCTTGCTGCTTTCATAGCCACGACTCCGCTGGAAGCTCAGGATCGACATACGCTCTGGCAGGTCCAATCACCCACGAATACCGTGTACCTGCTCGGATCACTTCACATGCTGAAGCCTGAACACTATCCCCTGGAGGATGCGCTTGAGGGCGCTTTCTCAGATGCCAGACATCTGGTTACGGAAGCAGATCTGGATGAACTGGAGTCGCCACAGGTAATGGGTAGCATCATGCTCAAAGCGGCATACGGT
>JABIQT010000331.1 GCA_018667995.1 Candidatus Latescibacterota bacterium | reverse complement strand
AGAAGTAAGCGCCGTATGTAATCTTGACTGCATTACGTGTCCAAGGCAAACAGGCGTGACTCCTGAAGATCTGGAGCTCATGCCGCTGGATACCTATTATACCATTGCAGATGCCATCTTCCCCAAGATAAGAGATGTCAATTTTATAGGCCTGGGCGAGAGTCTGATGCATCCTCAGATCGAGAAGATCATAGCCTACGCCAAATCAAAATATGTGGGCGTAAACATGACATCCAATGGTACGATCATGACGCCAAAAATCATAGATAAGATCATCTCGTCAGGCCTTGATAGTATCGCCTTCTCTGTTGACGGAGGAACCAAAGAAACGTTCGAGGCGATCCGTGTCAACGCCCGTTTTGAGAAAGTCAAAAGGAACATCAAGCGACTGATAGAACAGAAGAAGCAATTGGGTGTCGAACGCCCATGGATCGCAATGGGCCTTGTATTGATGAAAACAAATATCCACGAACTTGCTGATGTGGTTCGCCTCTGCGCCGAACTCGAAGTTCCGACACTCAATTCGGAGAACGTCTTTACCTGGTCCCATCAGATGGAAGCGGAACTACCGCTCTACAATGGAATGACACAGGCACATGAGGACGCCATCGGTCACGCGCAGTCCGTAGCCGACGAATTGGGCATAACTCTTGAACTACCGAACTTTGAAATCCAGCCTCCAGGTCCCTGCAGCTACCAACCACATCGTCACTTCGTGGTAACTTGGCGCGGAGATCTGAGGCCCTGCTGCAACCTCTATCATCCCTACCATTACGTCTTTCAAGGCCAGAAGAAATATGCGCCCGAAACAACGATGGGTAATTTGCTCAAGGAAGACTTAGACACAATATGGAACAAACCGGAGTACGTATCATTCCGTGAAGCCAATATGACCGGTGTTGGTCTCCCAGAAGTATGTGAGGACTGTCTCTTTTCCAGGGGCCTCTAATTGTGGGCGACACCGCGACACTTGTCTCGGTAGTCATTCCGAACTGGAACGGAATTCGATTCCTGGAGCGCTGTTTAGAGGCAATCTACAGTCAAACCTACCCTCACGTGGAAGTGATTTTTGTAGACAACGGATCCGATGATGAATCAGTGCCCTTCGTGAAATCGCGATTTCCCGAAATCAGAATTCTCGGTCTGCCACGGAACTTGGGATTCGCACCGGCAATCAACAGGGGCATAGCCGATGCCAATGGCGCCTTCATTCTCACTCTGAATAACGACACCGAAATGGCCGCCGGTTGCGTAGCGGCCTTGGTCGAGGCTTTATCCCGAAACACACAAGTTGGCTCTTGCGCGCCGAAGATAGTGGGATTCGAAAGTCCACAAGTAATCGTGAATGTGGGCATCGAATCCCCGGAATTCAAACCGGCTGATCGTGGTTTTGGTGAGCTGGATTCCGGACAATATGACGAGCCGGCTGAGATATTTGGCGTAAATGCCGGTGCTGGACTCTACCGGAAGAAAATGTTAGACGATGTGGGTCTCTTCGATGAAGATTTCGAATCCTACTACGAGGACGTCGACTTGGCTTGGCGAGCCAGGTTAGCCGGATGGGGATGCCTCTATGTACCGCAGGCAATCTGCCGCCATGAATTTGGTGGGACGAGTAAAGCAAGGCCCTTCTACACTGAATATCATATTTTCAAGAACATCATCTGGGTCCACGTAAAGGATCTTCCTCTTAGATATTTCCGTGAGAAAATCGCTACGTTGCTCAAACAAGAGATCGTATTCTGGCTGGACCATATTCGCCGATGGGACACAAAGTGGCTGAGAATGAAAGCCCACACATATATAAAGCTGCCCAAAATGTGCTTGAAACGGCGCAGAATCATGCGAAGCAGAAGAATTGATGATCGGGAGTTTGAGAAATGGTACCGTCCAGGAGCTCCGTAGACCGACCGAGATCGGTCGCCGGTAGATCTCCCCACGTAGTCATTGTCATCGTCAACTGGAATGGCCTTCCCGACACCCTGGAGTGCCTGCATTCGATAGCGAAAATAGATTATGACAACTTTCGCGTGGTTCTAGTTGACAATGGCTCCAAAGATGGCTCCGCGACGGGGATTCGTGCAGCATTCCCGGATGTACACCTGATCGAGGCAAAGAGTAATCTGGGATTCGCAGAAGGAAACAACAGGGGCATACGGGAGGCACTGGATTCCGATTTTATCCTGCTCCTGAACAACGATACCACGGTTGACGCTAATCTGCTCGATTCACTCGTGGCTGAAGCACAGTCGGACCCACTTACGGCGGCGCTGGGGCCTGTCATATGTTATGCCGATGACCCCGATGAGATTTGGTGCGCGGGCCTCAGAATTGGCAACGGTAGTGCTTACGGAATCCGACTACAGTGCACAACATCGATCTTGATGTACAACGGAGCCCGGGTTGACGATCTCCCAGTTGAGGATTTCGATGTGGATGCCGTGGTGGGGTGCGCCATGCTCTTACGAACTTCAGTCGTCAAGGAAATTGGCATGCTGGATGCCTCATTATTCATGATTCACGAGGACTTCGACTGGTCACTGAGAGCCCGAGCTGCCGGATACCGATGTCGCACGAAATCATTGCCCGGAGTCTGGCACAAGGT
>JABIQT010000709.1 GCA_018667995.1 Candidatus Latescibacterota bacterium | reverse complement strand
CGATGACTGAATTCGCTACCAAGGATTGCGTCAAGAGCAGGTTCTTACAGCTATTCCCCTTTCCCCACATGGATCCCGAACAAGTTGTAATGGCAATAGTATCGTGGCTGTTCCTCAAATCGGAAGTGACCGGGTTTACGATTTCGAAATCCTCAATCTTCATAATCGTCCTGTTCTATTGGAGCAAGGTCCGTGAAGGAACACTAATGTGTGAAGCACATTCTACAGGCCTGTGTCTAAGCTTGCGATTGGGATATGCAGACGCGTTTAGCGCTGCATCGCCTACTCGAACCAGAACACAATAGGCAGAAGAAATGCGACGATAAGAGCCCATGCGGCATAAACCGGGAGGTACAACCCCACCACACGCACCATGGCGGCAAATCCGGACTTCTGTCGAACCAGGCTCACATACGTCATTCCCATCCATGTGAGATGTACAAAGAACAGAACGTTTGCCCCGAGAACGACCACCCGATTTGGCGTAAATCCGAAAGAAGCCAGCCGGTAAAGAATAGCGGATAGCGCAATTGTGTTGATCAATAAAGTTACGGTAATGAGTGCGATATTGACATAGTCCATGAATCCGGACTTTGACTCTTTGTCGCGTGCCACAACGGAGAACACGGAGATACCAAGCACCACCACCAGTAGTCCGTTAAAGGTGATCAGAAACTCCCGGTCGAGAAACGGGTTTTTCTCACCATACAGGGTGAAGCCGAGGTAGGTGACGACCATTACGAGAAAGAGCGGCGCGAATATACGAGCCAGCATGGAGGCAATAGCGGTGCGACGTAGGAAGACCGCATCGTACACATAGGTGGCTGCCACAGGCACACCGGCAGCGCAGATGACAATGACGTTACTGAAATACCACTCCCCGATATCCTGATCGATCAAAGCGAAGAGACCGATGGTTATTGCACTCAGTACCATGCCACCCAATGCAAAGAGGCTGTAGAGGACCACCAGTTCTCCGTTGTAACGAACGAAGTGAGCCCGCGAAGATGAATCACGCCAGGTGTCTCCAAGGAAGCTCATTCCGAGGTAGGCCCATAGTGCAAGTGGGAGATGAATCAGCGCCATGACCACAGAATCGGTGTAATCCGGTAGCAGACTCACGTAACTCGCTGCGCCCAGTACTACGCCCCCGCCGACAAACTTAAGTTTTCGCGTAGATGAAGTGGCGAGAAAATAGAGCGCAAGGCTCATGATTACTATAAGCGGTGCAAAGCGTGGGTAGTACCAGTCTTCCCCAAGCCACACGGCAGGCAACCGGGCGAGCAGGCCTGCAGCCAGGCCAATGGCAGCAGATTTCCAGATTCTGTGGCCAGACCAGGCGTCGCCAGCGGGTTCACGGTATGCGAGCCGCGCCTGCCAGACCCGCAATGACATGACGTCAGGAGCAGTGGCCAGTGCCTCTTCCAGCGCCTTACCGAAAGCTTCCGGTGCCTCGTGGTATAGAGATTCCAGAGCTTCCGGCGTCTCTAGGTTTGCCAGAATTCTCTCAGCTACAGGTGTCACCACTATCTCCCCGAGATTAATCCCTTTCGATTCACACCTGGGACGGAACCACGTGCATAAGTCATCTCCACAAGCCCGGTCTCTTCAATGACCTTCGGCAAACAAGAAACATGCATGATACCGGTAGAAGCGAAACCCCGCCTCTTATATCGACTCAGAAATTCCAGGCACTGTGGGATATCCTGGGATCAGCAAGTTTTCACGACCCACCAAACCAACCAACATGATTCGAACTATCTCTATTCAGACGACCGAGTCAGCATGAAACTCCAGGACCATCGTATCACGGGCGACGCCCACAGCCACGTCACTGAGAGCAGAATTCCAGAGTACTATCTTATCAGGAATTCAATCTCCTTGCCGTAGAATACCTTCATAGCGCCCCAAGTCCCATTCAGAAAGTGCGCATTCCTGGCAGACCTTAATTCATCTCTCACTGTTTATCACCAGTCTTCACCCGGTTGTAGATCACGGGCATTTGTCCCTTCCACCGAGCCCAGACGTCCTCATCTGTTATCAGATCGGCCATCAGATGGCCCACATTAATGCGGCTCGTCACCCCGGCGTCAAAAATGGCGATTCTTATGGGTGATGCATGCAACTCATACTCCGTGACTCCGGGCTCATCGATCAAGGTGTCTGGGCGAAGAGCTACCCACTCGATGACCTCGTCGTTCTGCCCGACCTCAGTGCGGAGATACCAACAAACGCAGAAGCCCGATTACGATCTTCTGCGCAAAGGAAATCGGCTCGTGTATATCACGATTGCTGTTACCCGTCGTATTCATGAATACAAACTTTACTGCTGCGTCTGGCTTATTTGCCTTTACGGCCATACTTAAGCGGCGTGAGGCATCCGCCAGAGCCTGTGTGGCCGGCCGAATATTCCCTTCAAGGTAAGGTTATGACCGAGACAAGAGGCCACCGCATGGCAGGCATTGACATGCCGGGCCATCTCGGAATCGCTGAGATCAAGAATGCTTGCACGGATTACCGTTAAGTTCTCGTGATTCCTTACAGCTTCAGGCAAGCTGTCGACTGATAGCACGATCGCCTTTACGTGCTCACCGCGTTGGAGCAACTCCTCTACCAACAAACGCCCGGTGGCCCCACTCGCCCCAACAACTAGGATCGTCATCTACGTTCTCCTCTGGATCCTCCGGCAAGCTGGCCTCCGCGGACATGATCGTTGCTCACGTTTTAGCCAGACCATTCCTCCGTTCGGCTTTCAAAGATGATCCCTCGTCCGTCAGGATCAGGCACGAACAATTGTCGCATACCATAGTAAGCCACCGAGGGAGGTTCAAGTTCAACCTCCTTATCCTGGAGCTCTTTATAGATGGCGTCTGCATCGTCGCAGACAAAGTAGAATGTGTCGTGAGAATGCGTGATCTCAGTGCCAGCTCCTGCTTGTTGCAGCATGATACAGGCACCACCCCGTTCAAGCCGACACCAGAAAACGGCACCATCTGATTCAGCAGACCCAACCACCTCAAAACCCAGCGTGTCTCTGTAGAACGTAAGCGAGACCGACATATCTCGTACCAGAAACAACGGCCACAGCTGTTCAATCAGCCCACCCATGGGGACCTCCTCCACCAACGCATCCTAAACGCCAAATGAGCAGTCATTCCCCGTCTGTCTGCCCAAAGTCCATTTTCTCCAGGGCTCTCTGCACCTTGGCATCTATGCACTTTCTAAGCGTATCCCGGTTCTCTAAACAGCACTACCTGCCTAAAGCTCCGTTCCATCAATTCCCATAAACAGAGAAGTAATCTATTGGATATCTTCGATTCATGTCGTACGTCGTAGATACTAAACCGACGGAGACAACCCTTGGGACCGAACACCCGTCCGTGCTTGTAATGAATCCGTTCAGTACTGTCACCAGCGCAAATAGCGGATTCTCCTGAGCGTGAACGCTTCCATGGAATCACATGGCAGGACGCCGTTCTACTTGAGTTATCGGCGACGAATATCTATCCACCCACCGACTCGAAAAATGGTAGAAATGTAGGTGCGCCGACTCTCGCTTAACCACTCATCATTACATGCATTCAGCTCCATTATACAGGTCGGCTTCGCCCAATCGAACGTGATGCCATAGGGAAAGCCCTTCTTCCAGCAGTCAACGCTACTCCTCTGCACCGTGCTCCAATAAGATCTTCGCAACCGGTTTTGCCTTGTGAACCTGGCTATGGCCCAATGCGGTCAGATTATTTAGAGGGCTGCGCAAATTCAACTCGGCTCCCCGCTATATCGATAATTCCACCACGGCTTTATTGTTTCCATGGGAGGCAGCGTGCAACGCCGTGGTTCCCCAATGGGCATTATCATTGTGAGCGTTCATGTCGGCATCAGAATCGAGCAGCAGTGTGGCGACTTGGACATGCCCTTTCCATGCGGCACAATGCAAGGGCGTCGAACCGTCACGATCGACTGAGGACACCAGTTGGGGATCCGCCGTGAGCAGATCGGCCACTGCTTCAAGGTCTCCTATTTTCGTTG
>JABIQT010001067.1 GCA_018667995.1 Candidatus Latescibacterota bacterium | reverse complement strand
GTCTCAAAGCGCAGCAGCCATTGGTTCTCTGGGTCGGCAGGCTGGTTCCCATCAAAGGATGTGAACAGTTCATTGAGGCCTGTGCCGTCGTGGCCAAATCGGATCCCGACGTTCGCTTTTATATGGTAGGGGACGGTGAGTTGCGGGATGAGCTGCGCAGCCAGGCAAAGAGTCTTGGCCTGGAAAACTGCCTTGAGATCACAGGGGAGTGGACCGATATTGTGCCGTGGATGGGAGCGGCTGACATGTTCGTTCTGTCATCTCACAACGAGGGATTGGGGCGCGTTATCCTGGAAGCCATGGCCACCCAGAAACCCGTTGTCGCGACGGATGTGGGCGGAGTCGCTGAAATAGTGGTCCACGGTGAAACTGGATATCTGGTGCCCCCACGAAACCCGCCGTCACTTGCCGAGGGCATGGTGCAACTTCTTCGTGATCCCATCAAAGCAAAGACCATGGGGCAATGTGGCTTCAAACAGGCGCAATCATACGACCTGCAAAAGATGACAGAGGATACGGACATGCTGTATGAAGACCTGCTCCGTGAAAAGGGTCATCCATGTGCTATCGCCAGATGATCTCTGCCAATTTATGCGTGCGACCGACCGCCAGGTATTGCATTCTCTGGGAAGCACGCTTCCTGCAGTACCTTGTCATGTGTGGAATAGCCTGTGGAATCAGCTTTCAAGCTCAAGGCGAATCGAAACAGGTGTCAGCGGCCATACACATTGATGCACTTGGTATAAGTGACGAGAATCTATCCATTTCTGAAACGGTGCAGCTTGCCGTGCAGGCCCGTCTCAGCGTAGCCGTCATTACTCCCCACGATAATGCCCGTGTGAGCTATGGGCTTCCACCGCTGCGTAACGTGATTCGATTCGGCGTCGAGCGAGAATCCATTACAAGTTTTGGATCTGAAAACTACCTTGAGGCAGTCCGGACTACAAATTTGAACGAGCCTGAGGTACTGACATTGGCGGGCGTAGAAGCAGTACCTGCCTATTTCTGGCAGGGATCACCGCTTAAGCGACTGACGGCCCGGAATCTCCATAAGCACATGCTAGTGGTGGGACTGACCAATTCAGAGGATTTTGACTCCGTACCCTCACTCGCCAATGGATTTCCCGGGCGATTGGAAGGCGCATTCCTCCTGAACCTTTGGCCCATAGGCGTTCTCGTGTTGGGCTGTGTCCTGGTACTCTTCAACAGACGAGTTTCCACAGCCGATGCGCCACGTAGTAAGCTTCCCGGGATCTTGGTCATGGTGATTGGCCTCCTCTTCGGCTTCAATGCTTATCCCTTCTATCAACCCTTTGACGCCTATAATGGAGACCAGGGAATTGGACCGTACCAAGCCGTAATCGACCACGCAAACGCCCGTGGTGCCCTTACCTATTGGGCGCATCCCGAAGTGCATCAATACTCTTCTATGCCCGCACCATGGCCAGCATCCATTTTAGTGGATAGCGTGTATTTTGAGACCGAGCCCTACTCTGGTGATCTGCTGACAGCAGAAGGCTATACTGGTTTCGCGATTTTCGAGGAAGGTGCAATATCCATTGGCCGACCAGGGGGAATCTGGGACCAGACACTGTTAGAGTATTGTAGTGGGATCAGAGAGCATCCCGTGTGGGCTATCGGTGAATTGGATTTCGATATGGGTCATATAGATCATGGGATCGGTACCAGCCAGACAGTGCTATGGCTTAATGAGGTGACGGAGAGTGGAGTCGTTGACGCGCTCAGGAGGGGATCCTGTTATGCGCGGCGTGGGATGGGCACCGATATCACGATCAATGATTTTATGATTTCTGGCGACCAAACAGGTTTTACAAGCGGTCAGAACGGGCAGATATCAGGTACGCCGATGGTAACAATAGACATAGACACAGCGCCCGCATCAATGCCTCTCACCGTTCAGATAGTCAGAAATGGGGCATCAATTCACACTATTGAGGTTGAGGAACCGGGGCAATTAACTTTCAGAGACACTGGGCCTGGATTAAAAGGCGCATTCTTCTATCGCTTTATGATTTTTAAGGGAGGATGGCCCATCGTCGCATCCAACCCGATTTTTGTTACGATTGATCCCGATCCCGTGTCTGTGATAGGAAATCCAAAACAGATTGAGGCATCCCTGTGATTGTATCCATGCATCAACCCAACTTTCTACCATGGTTGGGTTTCTTCGACAAAGTGGCCCTGTCCGATGTCTTCATTCTTCTCGACAACGTGCAGTTTGAGAAGAACGAATGGCAGAATCGTAATCGCATCAAAGGGCCTGGAGGGCCTCAATGGCTGACGATTCCAGTTCGTCACAAATTTCCGCAAACCATATCTGAAACCGCTATCAATAACGACATGAAATGGTCTCGGAAGCACTGGAATGCCATCGTATCCAACTACAGTAAAGCACCTTTTTTCTCTGAATATGGCGGGGCATTCGAGGAAGTGTACAAGAAACAGTGGGAGAGTCTCGTCGAACTAAACAGGTCCTTGCTGGAGGTCCTGTTTGATCTTCTCGGCCTGCAGAAACGTATCGTTTTCGCCTCGGAATTTCCCATTGAAACAACATCATCTCAGCGTCTCGCCGACCTTTGCGAAGCCGTCGGCGGTGATGTTTATCTGGCAGGGGCGGGTGGACACGACTATCTTGATACGAAACCATTCGAAGCCAGGAAAATACGTATTGCGTATCAAAGCTATGAGCATCCTACATATCCACAGCTCTTCGGGGCGTTCGTCTCACACATTTCCGTGATCGACCTTCTTTTTAACTGTGGCGATCAAAGTCTATCCATAATCCGTGGAGACAAGGCCGTATGAATATCCTAGCCATTGGTTCGCATCCGGATGACATAGAATACGGATGTGGAGGTACACTCCTGAAGTATGCCCGCCAGGGCCATAAAGTCTTCCTGTTCGTGGCTACGCACGGCCATGCCGGGGGCGATCCCAACACTCGGTACAAGGAACAGTTACGATCAGTCGAGATCATTGGCGCGGCGGACATATTCTGGGGCGGTTATACCGATACGGAGATTCCGCTGAACAAGGAACTCATCTCCCGCCTCGAGGACGTCATAAAGCAGGTTACTCCTGATTTTATCTTTGTCCATTATCCACAGGATACGCATCAGGATCATCGCACGCTCTCCAATGCAACCGTGTCCGCGACGCGGTACATACCAAATGTGCTGTTCTATGAAGGTCCGACGACCCAGAACTTCCTGCCATCGGTTTATGTCGATATTGAGAAAACGATGGATGACAAAGTGTCCCTCCTGAAAGCTCACGATTCTCAGATAGGCAAATTGTATAATACGGAGATCGAGGATTTGACTATCGTAGAGGGATTGCTGTCTTGTGCGAATTTTCGGGGCATTCAGGGGCGGGTAAAGTTCGCTGAAGGCTTCTCGCCGCTCCGCCTCTTTATCAACATTTAGCAGTCGTATAGATTGATATGCCAGTGCAGTGGCATCTCTTGACAAGCCCTTCCGCGTCCGTAGTCTCCAAGAGACCCCAATCGCTCGAAAGTGCCTGACATGGTTCCCCATTCAAGACCAACTCTGGGTGAAGAAGAGACAGATGCCGTGGCATCTGTCGTCAGATCCGGTCAACTTGTAGACGGTCCTGAGACCGCGGCTTTTGAGCGGGCGGTGGCAGATGTCACCAATACAGAATGGGGTATTTCCTGCACATCCGGCACCTCAGCCCTCCACCTGGCGCTGCTGGGGCTGGGCATCAAGGCAGGGGATTATGTGGCCGTGCCAAGCTACGTCTGTGTGGCGCTGGTGCACGCCGTTAGATATGTGGGTGCCCAACCATTCCTCGTGGATGTGGATCCGGAGACGTACAACATGGATCCCGATGCGCT
>JABIQT010001153.1 GCA_018667995.1 Candidatus Latescibacterota bacterium | reverse complement strand
GTACCGGGAATCACACAGGTTACGGACGGATGGGACAATATATACTTCAGGCAGAACTGTCCCCAGCTGTCCACATCAAATTCAGAGGTCCAATCAGGTAAGGCACGGGTGCCTGCACGTTGGAATACCCGTCCGCGAGAATAGGGCAGATTAACCAGGACAGCCATGCCACGATCCTTCGCCAGGGGCAAGATTTCCTCTTCCGATTTGCGTGAGAGAATGGAATAGTTCACCTGAATGAAATCCAGGTCCTCTTTCTTCATCATCTTTATGAAATCCGGATACTGACGGGCATTTGAGGTACTGACCCCCACATACCGTACACGCCCTTCCTGCTTCCACTCTCTAAGCAGCGGCAACATGTGCTCGATCCCAACCAGATTGTGCACCTCTATCAGATCGATCTTATCTGTTTTTAGATTTACGAAGGACTGAATTAACTCATCGTAGCCAGCCTGCTTCTCCTGCTTACGAACTTTGGTGGCAAGAAAGAGTTGGTCGCGGGATCCGAGATCGGCGACGAGGTCGCCGACGACCGGTTCGGCGCGACCGTAGGAAGGGGCGGTATCGATGAGTTTACCCCCGAGCTCTGGAAATCGGGCAAGCACTTCCTTCAGCGGAGCTCGTTCGGCGACAGACGGGCCCACGTCGTACCGACGGGCTGTACCGATACCCACTATGGGGAGCCGTTCGCCGGACGAGGGAATGACTCGCTGTATCAGGGAGGCAGGTTGCGACGACTGGGCAAATGCCGGGAGATCCTTGAGGGCCAGTCCCGCTCCAGCGACCACCCCCATCTTCAGCATATCTCGGCGCGAAATCGAATTCTTGCGATCCATTCTGACACTCCTTTTCGGAATTGTAGAATTGCTGTGTGTATTCTTATTGGACACCTAAATAGTTCGACTCTTGCGTAAACTAAGATACCATGGCGACATTTTTCTCAGACATCGGTATCAATGTATCGCTTGGATACCCAACCTTCTACGTCGGCCTTCACATGGTACCATCCACCCTCTTCCCCCAGAATCCTGACCTGCGTGTCTTTTCTCAGGCGGCCCAGTTTGTTGTTATCAGTCACTTCAGGTGCGCTGCGCATGTTTAACCTGTCCGTGTCCGACACTTTACCTGTGCGGCCGCCTTCGAGAGTTATATCGGGTTCATCGATCGCCTCTGCCCCGTCCTGATCCCGATCGCCATTGAGCAAACGGTCCCGGATCTTGTCGAGAGGGAATGCGGGGCCCGGATCAATTTTGCGCTTCGGGGATATCTCCTCGTGTCCCAAGATATATTCGATGGTCGGATATCTCTGCAGAAGATCCTCACATATCTGGTAGACGATCTCGATCTGCTCCTCCGTGTACCGGTGCCAATGCGCGATCTGAGACTGATTTCTGTGCACTCCGGAGAATACATCGTCTTCCGAGTACCGTCGCCCGAACCAGGAGCTAAACCCGGAGCCGCTCCTCTCCAGTTTCCCCGCATTGTCTATTTCTATACCAATGGAATACTTGTTCAGTCCGTCCACGCCATGATGAGCGCTCTTACCAGCGTGCCAGGCAATGCGGTCGAATGCCACGATCTGCGTTACGGACAGGTCCCGGCCAACCACCAAATGTGCAGATACATTACGGGCAGGATCCGTGAGTGATTTGACAGACGACGCGGCACTGGCCCCCGATGTATAGTGAATGACTATGGAGTCCAGTCGTTCATAGGCTCCGGTATGATGCGGAGACGGCGCTCGGTCAATACCTGTTAGCCAGTTATCGTCACCGATCGTAATATCAAAATCCCCTGATGCTCTTCGTTCCAGCGGCTGGCTCATTTATCTATCCTCCCTTCGGATCTCGAAGTATGGGTCGACCGATCCAATCGACCTGGGACCCCGGCTGACGGATTATATCTCACCCGGATATGGTTCGTCACCCAGCTTCTCCTGAAGTGACCGGAGCTCGGCCCGCAGTGTAGTCACTACGTTCGCATAGTTTGAATCGTCGTATACATTCCGCAATTCGTACGGATCCTTATCCAGATCGAAGAGCTCCCACTCCGGAGGCTGAATGTCTTCCGTAGCGCCTTCCTGGCCCAATCCGTCACCATAGTAGAAGATGAGCTTGTGTTTACGAGTTCGGATACCATAGTGAGCATGGACATTGTGATGTGCGCCGTGCATCCAGTATCGGTAGTACATACTGGTCTGCCAGTCATCGGGTGTGTTCCCGGAGAGCAGTGAGCGGAAGCTGGTGCCCTGCATATCGTCCGGCACAGAGATCCCGGCGTATTCAAGAAATGTACACGGAAAATCCACGTTCAGGATCATATCATCATTCACCGATCCTGCCGCGATCTCCTTCGGATACCTGATGAGAAAGGGCATACGTAGCGATTCCTCATACATAAACCGTTTGTCATACCATCCATGATCGCCGAGGAAGAATCCCTGGTCGGAAGTATAGACAACGATCGTGTTGTCGGTAAGTCCCTCCGCATCCAGGTAATCGAGCAGACGTCCTATGTTATCGTCTATGGACGCGATGCAGCGCAGATAGTCTTTGATGTACCGTTGATATTTCCATCGTTTCTCCTCTTCCGCGCTCAACCCCTCCGGAACGGGTTCCTTCAGATCCTCGTCCGTGAGATCCCTGTCGATACGCATTCGGGCCTCCGAGGCCGCCCGGCTCCGGTTGGCGTAGTCATCATCGAAAGTCGGAGGTATGGGGATGTCCTCATCGTCATACATGTGCGCGTGTTTCTCGTCGGGTTCCCAACTCCGATGGGGCGCCTTGTGATGCGTCAACATGCAGAACGGCTTCTCCGGATCGCGCTCCTTGAGCCAATTCAAAGACATATCGGTGATGAGATCGGTAACATACCCTTCATGCACTCTCGTACCATCGGCATCGATCATCTCCGGATTGTGATAGAGGCCCTGTCCGGGTAGCACATTCCAATGGTCGAAGCCCGTAGGATCGTGATTCCCACCATGCCCGAGATGCCATTTGCCGATAACAGCCGTCTGGTAGCCTTCCGCCTGCAGCAATTTAGGAAAGGTCTGCAATCTTCCATCCATATGGGTGGACAGCGTCGTCACACCGTTGACATGGTTGTAAGTGCCCGTGAGAATGGAGGCCCGGCTCGGAGTACATATGGAGTTGGTGCAGAAGCAGTTATTGAATCGCATACCGTCGCGGGCCAATCGATCGATGTGGGGAGTCGTGTTGATGCGACTTCCGTAGGCGCTTATGGCGTGGGACGCATGGTCGTCTGACATGATAAAGAGGATATTGGGGCGCGCGTCAGGCATGGTATTCCTTTCGACAATGAGGATTTTGCTGTTTCTGCGGTGAACCGCGATTTTTTGGATGATGTTTCGGAGGACGGTGTCACTGGATAGGACACGACGTCTCGCCTTCGGCTTCAGTCCTCTCGGAATGTCGGTGCTGGTGCTCCGGAAATGCATACGTTGATACAGGACGGCAGACCTGAAGCCACCGCCCGCTGTATGGCACCCGGCAACTGACTCGCATCCTCCACATATTCACCATGGCCGCCGAGAGATGCTACCAGGAGATCATATCGCGTCGGCAGCAACTGACAGCCAACTGTACGATCCGGACCGTATTTCGCAATCTGCAGTTGATGCTCCGCATTCCAGGTCGCGTCGTTTCCGACCACTACGATCACAGGAGCCCCGTATCGGAGGGCCGTATCTATTTCCATAGTATGAAAACCGAAGGCACCATCTCCGGTAAGCACGAAAACAGGGCGTTCCGATAGAGACATCCTCGCGGCCACGCCCATGGGCAGCGCGAATCCGATAGCGCCGCCAGGACCGTTTGTCAGGCGTATCTCCGCATCCATTGCCGCCTGCGCCCACTGGCCGAATTCACCGCCATCGCTGACCAGTACGGCGCCATCATCCATCCATGGCTGCAAAGCGCGGCAGAGAGCCAAGGGATGCACTGGTCGCTCTGTAGATTCGCTCAGCTGGCGCCAGTCCGGGGGAACCTGCCTCTGGGCCGCTGAGACCTGGTTCAACCACATTGTCGTCTCGTGGGCCCCCTCTGCCGTGGCTCCCAGCATGGCCGTCACCGCTTCAAGAGGGTCCGCACGCCAATAATGCGAGACATTTGATCCGTTTGAGGGACCTGCTTCGTCGGCATCGATCTGTATGAATCTACATGCTGCATTGAAATAGGGAGCATCGCCAAACTTCAGCGTAGAATCAAGCTTTTTGCCCACGAGAAGGACCAGATCCGCCAGGGCCAGAAAGTTGGTAGCGTGGTGCAGGGCTGGATCGTTCACACCTCGGGGACTCTCGGTGGAGAGCGCGGGAACGCCCGTAGCCTTCGAGAGGTCAGAGATGGCCTTCCATATATCCCCCCTGCCCATGGCCGGCCCCGCCAAAATCAGGGGATGTGATGCGGTCGATAGTTGGTCCAGCGCTTCTCTTGCGTTCCCGAAGGGATGTCGGGGAGTCTCACTCAACCCACCATCGTCCTGCACCGAACCCGGCGCCTCAAGCAGGTCGACCGGGAGGCTCACATGAATAGGACCAGGACGCCCTTCAGCTGCGAGCAATAGTGCTCGATCTATATCGGTTCTCAGTTGGTCCGGGCGATCAGCCAGCCATGCGGCTTTTGAGACGGGCTTTGCCACTGCAACCTGATCGATCTCCTGAAATGCCCCGGTGCCTATCTGCCCAGTCGGGCAATGTCCGCTCAATATGACCACGGGAGATTCCGCCATCTTCGCCGAGTAGATGGCCGCCAGGGTGTTGCAGTGGCCAGGTCCGGCCGTAATCAGCGCCACACCAGGACGTCCGGTAACCCGTCCCCATGCATCGGCCATGGCAACGGCCGCGGCCTCGTGGCGCACATGGACAATTTCTATGTCGCGGTCTATCGTCGCATCGTACAGGGCGAGAATTTGATTACCCGACAGGGAAAACAGCTTCGTGATACCGGCGGAGATGAGCGTATCTATGACGACTTGTGCACCCGTTACTGGCATGGGATTAAGCTTCTCTTTGCGATGTGTGAAAAGATGGATAGGGTCTTCCGTTCACGTTTTGTATCAATACTATAGCATCACGGGATCTTCGGCAGGCCTCACTCCCTCTCAAGCAAGGACAGATTTCAGTTTTTCCGTTGATATATTTGCGCCACAGATTACGATAACAACCGATTTGCCGCGATACGAGGCGCTATTCTTGAGAAATGCGGCCAGGGCAACACCTGCGGCGCCTTCTATAATCTTGTGGTGGACTTCTATCATGAGACGCATGGCAGACTTGATTTCATCTTCTGTGACGAGCGTAAACGCGTCCACCAGCGAACTACAAATCGGGAAGGTCATAGATTCGGGTTCTACGCCACCGGCTGAACCATCGGACAGCGTCTCGTGTTGCGGGATGTCGATGATACTACCAGCCTCCACGCATCGGTACATATCTGCGGCATTTTCAGGTTGGCAGCCCACCACATGGGTTTGGGGCGACTGGCTATTCAGACAGGTAGCGATGCCAGCGATCAGGCCCCCGCCGCCAACCGTCACAAAGACCTCATCTATGGCCGGCAGCTGCTCGACCAGTTCCAGACCTATGGTACCCTGTCCGGCAATGATATCGGGATCATTGTAGGGGGAAATCCAGACGGCCCCGCTATCAGCCGCCTGTGCTTTGGCGTACATTTCGGTAGCCAGGGGATCCGTGCCGTAACGCTGCAGTTCGACATCGTAATCCTCGAGCGCGGCAAGTTTGGAGGGATCGGGATTCTCCGGCAGGAATATGGTTCCTGTAATTCCGG
>JABIQT010000502.1 GCA_018667995.1 Candidatus Latescibacterota bacterium | reverse complement strand
GACCGGTTAAGTCTGAACCCCCATGTGGTGCGGACGCCCATATGGGGATTAGGCTGTGCTGGCGGCATTGGCGGAGTGTCACGGGCCGCAGAATTCGCAAGAGCGCGACCGGACAGCCGCATCATGGTTGTCGCGGTAGAACTGTGTACCTTGACATTCCAATTGACCGACCATTCTCGCGCCAATCTTATCGCGACGTCACTGTTCGGCGACGGTGCGGCGGCTGTCCTGATATCAGGTGATGAGATCGGAGATATGGGGCCAGAGATTATTGCCCATACCAGCACTACCTGGCCGAAAACCTTGGACGTCATGGGATGGGATCTCGTCGAACAGGGGCTAAGGGTTCTGCTGTCTAAGAAGATTCCTGTGATCGTTCGTCGGCATATCAGGGATATGATCTCGGATTTTCTGGTGTCGCAGGATATGTCACTTGCGGACGTCAGCCATTACATCACCCATCCCGGAGGTCCGAAGGTCATCGATGGATATATGGAAGCGTTGATGTTGGACGAAACCCAGGTGAAACACACTCGGGATGTCCTGTCCGAATTCGGGAATATGTCGTCACCTACGGTCCTGTTTATACTGCAACGCTTTCTCGATCAACTGTGCGACCAAACGGACCAATTTGGTGTTGCTTCAGCCATGGGGCCGGGGTTCAGTGCCGAGCTTCTCCTGCTCAAGTGGTGACGGGGTTTTATAGTGCAGGTTTTCTGGCCTATATATATATTCTTGATCGTTCAGCGTCTGGTGGAGCTTGCCATAGCCAAACGTCATGCAGTGAGGGCATTTGCGGACGGTGGATATGAGGTCGGTCAGAAGCATTACAAATGGATGGTCAGCCTCCATGTTCTGTTCTTCATAGGTCTACTGGTTGAATCTCTGAGTAACTCGTTAGCGACAGGGGTATGGTTTGACCTGTGGTTCGGCATTTTTGTCGCGGCGCAGTTGGGCAGATATTGGGTTATTGGTACCCTTGGCCGTTACTGGAATACACGGATCATCATTGTACCTGGAATGCGCCCGGTACTATCCGGTCCCTTTCGATTTATTCGCCATCCCAACTACGTCATTGTGGTGATAGAATTGATCGCCATACCCCTCATGTTTGATGCCTATATCACGGCTCTCCTGGCATCGCTTTTAAATGCCGCTGTTTTGCGCGTAAGGATTCGGGCGGAGAACGCTACTCTGGCAGCGGTCACCCCGGTTTCACCAGCTTCCTTCGATCATTCTGTCCACTAATGGACGTATACAGAAGAAAGGTAAGACAACGATGTCTGAGTTATTCCCGACCAGTGTGGTTGGCAGTATGCCCCGCTCACAGTTTGTCAGAGATCTCCTGGCTCCCGCCCATCAATCGGAACTGTCTGAGGCGGAATTGACGCGTAGAATCGATGCGGCGGTGGCCTATATCATTTCGCTGCAGGAACAAGCCGGTATCGATATTATCTCAGATGGCGAGTGGCGTCGCTTGTCCTATATAGGAATCATCGCCGACATTATGGATGGATTCGAGCGGACCATGGTCGACGGGCTTTATTGGCACACCGTGATCGCTCCCATGGAATCCAAATCGCCGGGTCTTGTAGCCCGTGAAGCCGCCTTTCTCAAATCGAAAACCGATCGAAAGGTCAAAGTAGCATTACCTTCGCCCTACCTTCTGGGTCAGCGCATGTGGGATCCGGAACGTTCGAAGTCAGCCTATCCTACCAGGGAGGCCTTCATGAAGGCCCTTGTGCCGGTTCTGCGTTCGGAGCTGATAGCCGTACGCGATGCCGGTGTGGATGTGGTGCAGTTCGACGATCCGCATCTGTGCCTCTTCGTGGACGAAAGGGTGCGGAAGACCTATGACGATGCCGATCGTGAAGTTGCGCTATGCGTGGACATGCTCAACGAGATTCTTGATGGCGTGGACGGGATTACAAGTGCCGTCCACCTCTGTCGCCGGAACAAAGGCCGTGACGGGTGGGTCGGCGAAGGGGGCTACGGGCCGATCATTCCAGCGCTTCAGAGACTCAACGTAGATCAATACGTCATGGAATTCACCATCCCGGTGGCAGGCGATCTGGCCGTGCTTCAGGAGCTGCCCGAGAACACCATGGTGGGATTGGGTTGCGTGGACTGCCGCGGGGAGCACGTAGATACGCCCGAGGAAATCGTGTCGCGCGTTGAAAAGGCCCTTGAGTTCCTTCCACCGGAGCGTATCGCGCTGAATCCCGATTGCGGTTTCGCTCCGGGAAACGCCGCGGACATACCCATAGATGAGGCATATGCGAAGCTGGCCAACGAGGCGAGAGCTGCTCAGATCCTTCGTGAGCGATACGGATAAGTTAGGTTCTGGCATCCATTGCACTGTGCCACGAACCTATTTCCGAAACACCTGTCTTCCATGCCATGATAATCCGAGGGATGAATATGTCGATACTGAAGCTTCCGGTC
>JABIQT010000553.1 GCA_018667995.1 Candidatus Latescibacterota bacterium | reverse complement strand
CGTATCATTCGTCCGGATGAGGAACAACGTGAAGAGCTACAGAGGATCATGGCCGACTATCGACCTGTATTTGAGGAGACCATGTCAAAGCATCGCGGCGAGATAGCGACCCTGATCGATTCGCTGGAGAAGCAGATCGATCCGATGCTTACCGAGGAACAACGCGAACGACTGGCGGAGCGGAGAGATCGTGGTGGGCGGTTCTTTGACCGGAGGAGGATGCGTGGACGCCGACCGGAAGGTAGGCAGAAACCATTAGGCGGTCGATCAGAAAATCCAGAGTAATCAACTGCATGTCGCATAATGAAGACTCTATTGATAACATAGTCATCTTTTTGTATCGCCAGATGTGCCGCGATACATCATTCTCTTTTACCCGAGTCCACCGGTGATCTCTCCCTATAGGTTTGCGGCTTGGCGTGTCCGTCCGCACCTCTCGCGGCATCCAGATTACTCCTCCCGGATTTTCATTTCTTGATGGTCCTCCTGAGTTTTTTTCAGGTCAGCGGAATAAACCGTGACCGACCTGTGTCTAAGTGGGTAGAGAATGCGGAAAGGGTTTGACGAGACGACCGCAGTAAGGTAAACCACAACATAGGAGGTAGGTGTCATGAATAAGAAATGGGCGATCATCTTCGGCACACTCGCAGTGGCAGGAGTTCTTGGCATCACACAACATGTGCTTGCACAGCAGGCATTTGATAAACCCTCATTCGGGTCTGGGTCGAACGGACCCGCGTTATTCGGATCAGTAGACGCAGAGGATCAAGATCTTGGGCCGCGCCTGCGAGGTCCGCGTGGCGTCCGGATGGACCAGGCATCGGGAATGCGTGGGTTGGAGGAATTGGATCTGACGGAAACTCAGCAGTCCCAACTTCGGGATCTGCGCAATACTTTCGGTAAGGAAGTTGCGCAGCTTCGCGCGGACGTGGAAGTAGCACAGATCGAATTGCGAGAGGTACTGCAAATCCTGAATCCTTCAGAGTCAGCCGCATCGGCGCAGGCTTCCAAAGTAACAGCCGCGCGGGCGAAGATATTTGAACGGACTGTGATTTTTCGGGTACAAGCGAAGAATGTACTTACAGATGAACAGAAGAAGAAACTGCAGGACCGTGGCCGTCTCCACCTACCAGACGATGATGGGAGAACTCAGCGTGGTAATAGGGGATTTCGACGTGGCTTTGGGGGAGGATCTCCCAATGTTCCCCGCAGACCTGGATTTTGATATAAATCTCTAAGCAAATGCGGCAACTCGTCCGACGTCATTTCGGCCGAGTTGCCGCCTCTCTATTCCTTGATAGGTGTTCCTATCAAAGTAAATGAAGGCTGAAAGGACTGATTTACATGTCTCGGCTTAATGGTATTGTCGTAACGACTATAGCACTCATCATGTTATTCTCATCGGAGGGGTTTGCACAGAGAGGCGGATTTGGTGGGGGACGGGGTGGCGGTCGTGGTGGTTTTGATCGGGAACAGATGGAGCAGATGAGAGCCAGAGCGGAGACCATGCAGCGAGCGGATGTGGCCTGGCTTTGGACGGTTATGTCTTTCAAAATGGATCTTGCAGACGATCAACTGGTCGCAACACGGCAGGTGCTCAAGTCAACCTGGGATACGAAGCAGTCCTATATCTCTGATGCCATGGACCGTGATGCGGATTGGGAGGCCATGGCCGAAGAGATGGAGGAAGTCGAGAGACTCATGAATAAGCGGGTTGCTCTGATCCTCAGCGAGGATCAGAGGAAGCAGCTCAAGGATCTCCGCAAACACCGAGAGAAGATGCTCAAATCCATCAGGCCTCCTGGCAGATAGCGACATTTAGGTGTCCGCATTTCAGAAACTTCCTATGTCATTGATAGGCTGACTGCGAGAGAGAGCAATGGCAAATAAGATAGTAAGAAAGACGCTGATCGTGCTGTACCTGGTCACAGCCACTTCTGTGAATGCGATGGACCTTTTCACGCAGGAGGAAATTGGTGCGTTTCACCGTGCAGCTGGAGCAGGAGTGATAGAGTCGGTTAAGGTGGCTTTGGATGACGGCATGCTCCCTGACTCCCGCAACTCCGAAGGGGCGACAGCACTAATGGCTGCGTCCGTGACCGGGCACCTGTCGATGATGCAGTTCCTCTTATCGGTCGGAGCAAACGTCAATGCACGTGATATCAACGGGCAAACTCCGATATTTTACGCTGCGGCTATGGAACAGATAGAGTCGATCGAGTTGTTGATAGAGAGTGGCGCTGAACTTGACGAACGATCCAAGAATAGTGAAACGGTACTCATAGGTGCTGCCGAACAAGGGCACAGGGAGACTCTTTCGCTGCTGCTCCACAACGGTGCGGATATTGAGGCCCGCAACGCTTCGGGCTCGTCGGCCCTCGGAATAGCTTCCTGGCACGGTGATCTCGACATCATCGATATACTGCTAGCGAATGGCGCTGATCCCAATCAGACGGATCAACTTGGCATCACGCCATTGATGGCAGCATCTCAGGGGCAGAATACAGCGGCAGCTGAGTTGCTTCTTGACCTTGGCGTCTTGGTAAACGCGAAGAATGCCAGAGGTGGCACAGCTTTAGGGTTTTCGTCCTGGCAGGGGGACGCATTGACCATGCGTGCGTTATTGAGTCGTGGCGCTGACCCCAATCTTGCCGCCTTTGACGGGTTCACGCCCTTAATGGCTGCCGCGGCACGAGGACACGTGCTGTCAATGCGTATTTTACTGGATCACAAAGCTAATCCGTTAATGACCACAAATGATGGTTTCAATGCCCTCATGGTAGCCTCACAGGAGGGGCGTCTAAGGTCCGCGCGCTTGTTGATAGACTTGGGGGTCTCACCCGACCATCTTGGAGAGCGTGGTGTTTCCGCCCTGATCCTCGCTGCTCCCACAGGAAACATTACCTTGGTGAATTTGCTCATACAAGGTGGTGCAGACGTGAACGCATCTATCCTCTTCGGAAAGTCGGAAGATATAGGAACAACCGCACTTCTTCTTGCCGCACGTGACGGCAGTGCCGATATTGTACGGGCGTTGCTGGCTGCAGGCGCCGACCCTGGTCGGGGTACCCTCTCCGGAGACACCCCCATCAAAGTAGCGTCGGAGAATTTCCACACGGATGTGGTTGGTATACTACGTACACTAAGGAAAAGGGATCCGGTATTCCCTGTGGGTAGAGGCTCTTCGCTCATGAACAGACTACCCACAGTCACTAAATCAGGATAATCGACCCGAAATTCATTGATATCTCAGGGGGCTGATCTGTTGTATTCTGCCGCTATAACCAAGCGTTTATTGACGACTCTTTGCAGTCTGTTGCTCGTTCACTCGTCCTCCGCACAGACACCCGGGAACATAACAACAATAGGTGGTGGGGCCGCGGATGGTGATCTCGCCATCCATACCAATCTCGGCGTTCCCCGCGGGATCTTCGTTGATACCAGCGGAAATATCTACCTCGCGGACACCAATCACCATCGTATCAGGAAAATTGCGCCTGATGGCACATTGACGACCATTGCCGGAACTGGTTCGGGTGGGTATTCAGGTGATGGTGGACAAGCTACGGAAGCAATGCTCAATTCGCCGACCTCCGTATCCGTAGATGCGGCAGGCGTAGTTTACATTGCAGATGCGAACAATCACCGTGTTCGCTCCGTCGCACTTGACGGTCTGATCACGACCGTTGCCGGTGATGGTTTTAATGACGGTTTTGGTCTTGGACGTTTTACCGGTGATTCAGGACCGGCCACGACCGCAAGCCTTGCTCGCCCATGGGATGTTTTCGTGGATGCTGCGGGTATTCTCTATGTTGCCGACCGGGAAAATCAGCGTATAAGACAAGTGGCAACGGACGGCACGATCACGACCTTTGCCGGTAATGGAAGCTTGTCGCCAGTTGGAGACGGAGGTCAAGCTATCGATGCCGGTTTTGTATTTCCCTCCTCGGTTATCGTCAGCACCGCCGGTGTTATGTATATCGCTGAGACCTCCGGAAATCGTATCCGGCGAGTGGCTACAAATGGTGTCATTACCACGGTCGCCGGAACGGGAGTCGGCGGAAATACGGGAGATGGCGGTCCCGCCACGCTGGCGACACTACTGTCGCCGCTGGCACTTTATCTGGATGCGGCGGACAACCTCTTTATTGCCGATGCCGGTAACGATAGAATACGAAAGGTGGACGCGAGTGGCGTTATTTCTACTTTCGCGGGGACGGGCGATATTGGATTCTCGGGGGATGGAGGTGCTGCGACCGATGCCCGTCTCGATGCTCCCAGTGGGATATGGGGTGCATCAGACGGTACCCTCTACATTGCAGACAGCAGCAACAATCGGCTTCGCAAGGTAGATCTTAACGGAGTAATATCATCCGTGGCAGGCAATGGGAACACCTTTTTTGCGGGAGACGGTGGGCCGGCAACAACGGCGAGACTTCAGTCACCCGCAGCAGTGGCGCTGGCTTCAGACGGTACCGTGTACATAGCTGACTCTGAAAATAACCGCGTGCGAAGTATCGATCTGTCCGGCAACATCTCAACAGCGGCTGGTAACGGAGCTGCCGATTTCTCAGGCGATGGCGGTGCTGCTTTAAGTGCTTCCTTTAGACTTTCAGCTGATGTGGCACTTAATCCTGCTGGAGAAGTGATTGTTGTGGACACGAGGAACAATAGAATACGCAAGATCAGTACCTCTGGTATCGTATCCACCATAGCAGGTGATGGATTTGTAGATGCGTTTGGTGAAGGTAGATTCCGGGGCGACAATGGTCCTGCTGCCGAGGCAAGCATCAGAGGGCCGCGAGGGGTTTTCGTAGCTGCCAACGGTAACATCTTCATTGCTGACACCGAGAACCAACGCATCCGTAAGATTGATACTGATGGTGTGATATCAACCGTCGCGGGTGACGGTGGTGTTGGACTTGCAGGCGATAATGGACCAGCCACACTCGCGAATCTGAATTTTCCTTCCGGTGTCCATGTGGATGGCATCGGAAATATCTATATCGCTGATACGGCAAATCATATCGTGAGAAAGGTAAATCCAGAGGGAACGATTTCGACCTTTGCAGGTGATGGTTTTATCGATGATATCAGCAGCGGCAGGTTCACGGGCGATGGCGGTCCCGCAACGTTGGCGAGCCTGAATTTCCCAACGGACATTGCCGTTGATAATGAAGGCGCGATCTATATCGCCGATACTTTTTCACATCGGATCCGAAAGGTCGCCGTTGGCGGGACGATGTCGACCATCGCTGGAGACGGATTTGCCGACGGCTCCGGTGGGCGATTTACCGGTGACGACGGTTCTGCGATATCTGCAAGCCTGAACTTCCCAAGAGGTATTACGCTTGACGTAAATCGCAATGTCTATATTGCCGATACCAGTAATAATCGTATTCGTTTGATCACGGGGCCGGGGCCTGTAACCCCACCCACGATTAACGTAACGTCTTTCACCGTGACTGAGAATCTCGGTG
>JABIQT010000531.1 GCA_018667995.1 Candidatus Latescibacterota bacterium | reverse complement strand
CTGACCGGTTCAACAACCTATGAATATCAGGTGGAGATCAGTGACGGCACCGGCAATACTACGACCAGTCAGACTCTTTTTGCTGCGACACTGGCCTCTCCCGATTCCACAGAGCCAAATTTCGTTAAGCTTCCGCAAGCGGTAGCAAGAACGGACAGTGCGTTGACCATCGCCTGGGAGGCCGATGAGGGTGCCACAGCCATAGTCAGACTCGTTCGGGCCAACGGTGATACACTGAATCCAAACATCATCGCGACAACCACTTCGTTTGAGTTCGATGATCAGCTCACCATTTCGGGATTACAGCCATCCACCGAATATGATGGTCAGGTTGAGTTAACGGATGCAAGTGGCAATGGTCCGGGTACCGAGCCATTTGACAATAACCCGGCACGAGTAACGGCACGCACCAGAGCTACGCCTGATACCAGGGCTCCTGTTTTCACGGCAGCGCCTACCGTTAAAGGTATTACGGATAAACGAGCTACCGTCCTTTCCTCGACGAACGAGCCTGCCGGTGTTGTCGTTCAATACGGCTTAACGACTGGTCTGGGTATCCAGGTAGCAGATAGTGCACGGGTCGCCAACCAGAGCGTTACCCTTACTGGGCTGACGCCGGACAGTACATACCACTACCGGGTACAGGTTTTTGATGGTAGTGGAAACTTCTCGGCCTTTACGCCATTGAGGACATTTAGAACGCGACCTGCCCCAGATACGGCACCACCCGTGATTACAAGTGGTCCCTCAGTAATCAGCGTCACCGACGTTTCGATTATCGTGAAGTTCACGACAAACGAACTCGGAAATACGGTGTTGAGATACAAGACCGTCGGAGGATCGGATTCAACGACGATAAATCGTCCGGATCCGGTTATTGATCATGTTGTCTCACTCACAGGTCTGTCTCCAAATACGGCCTATGAGTATACCGTTTCATCAACGGACGGCAGTGGTAACAAAAGTGCCGAACGTAGCGGTACGGTGACAACTAAAACTGAGGTCGACACACGTCCGCCTCGTTTCCAGTCAAGACCCGTCGTTACGTTTAAGAGTTCTGACAGGTTTAGGGTGGCATGGCGATCTGATGAGGCTTCGGGCAGTTCGGGGCTCGCTGGTCTCACACCGGCCGACAGCACAATCGAAGCGTTGGATCAAGATCTGGTTACCGACCATGTTCTTACGTTCACTGATCTATCGCCAAATACCCTGTATTTCTGGCGTGTGAGTATGCAGGACGCCAACGGGAACAGGGCAGCATCGGTGCTTGATAGTATAAGGACATTTCCCGCGCCAGATACCACGGCCCCTGGAATCGCGAGTATCACAGCAAGTCCTGAACTCTCACAGGCTGTGATCGCGTTTACGACCAGTGAACCGGGAAATACCTTCATTATTGTTGGTGCGGACTCGGCAGCGGTGGCCGCCGGAGATCGGAACAACGCGGAGGTATTTGAGGTCGCAGATTTCACAGTTCAGCACTCGACGACAGTTACGGGATTGATTGCAGCAACAAAGTACTTCTATCGGGTGCAATCCACTGATCCCGCAGAAAATACCTCGGCCCTGGTGCCTGCTGCACCACGAGATTTTACTACCGATGCCGCCCCTGATACAAGGGCTCCAGTTATTAGTGCGGTGTCCGTATCATCGATCACCTCCACTGAAGCGACCATTAGCTTCCGAACGAACGAACTTTCCAGTACCTCCGTAATATACGACACGACCTCGGGTGACCTCTCGCTACTCGCGGAGATCCCTGATCTTGTAACCGATCATGAAGTAACATTGACGAATCTTATAGCAGGTAAGAGATATCGGTTTAGGGTTCTGGCCACCGATCAGAGCGACAATACGGCACAAAAGCCGGGTGGACGTAGCCCTGGGCGTTCATTCTCAACACCACCGGAGCTTACCGATACAATCGCACCTCTGTTTATTGAGCGGCCAAACCTGGACTATACGTCCAATACGACTGCCATTATTTCGTTTACGACAGATGAGCCGACCGATGCCACCGTATTCTACAAAGCGGATATCGACAGTTTCTTCATCTCTGTTCCCGCAGTTGGCCGTGTGACTGATCATGATGTCGCCATCAGCGGTCTCTCACAGGGAACGGCTTACGACTTTGTTGCACAGGTAACCGATTCCGAGGGGAATTCTGCGAGATTTCCAAATCAAGCCATTGTCTTCAAGATCGGACCAAATCTCTTTAAGATTGTCAATTTCCAGCAAGGCCCAGGGACAAACGGACGATTCACAACGTTGCAGGCTCCTGATACCCAGGCGCCTGTGATTCTTAACGGTCCTTCCATAACAAGCCGGGACGACAACTCTATCACCATACAGTGGATAACAGATGAATTGTCGACTACCACTGTGGATTTTGGAACCGATACCAACAATCTGGATCAGCGTTCCGAAGACGGCACGCTTGTGACGACCCATGCAATGAACATCACAGGTCTGTCACCTTCAACTGTCTACAGCTATGCTGTGAGTTCTACGGATCCTAGCAATAACGGACCCTCCACAAGTACACAGGCGGTGGTCTCTACCACATCGCAACCGGATGTGTCGCCCCCTGTACTATCTGCTGGGCCAGATGTCTCCTCGGTATTTATCAGTGACGCAGACGGGGCATCTGCCACCATCACATGGACCACCGACGAGCCATCGGACACCAAGGTTGAGTTTGGTACTACATCGGCGCTAGGGGAAGTGAAGGCGGTTTCTGAGGCCGTGACGAGTCACAGCGTGACGATCACACGACTCACCGCCGGAGCCGCATACAATTACCGTGTCTCCTCGACCGATCAGACTGGTAATGGCCCCACCACAAGTGGCATCCTCCTATTTAATGCGGCCGATCAGACAGATAGTCAGGCACCTGTGTTGAGCAACATCAGCACCGCGAATAGTACGCACGATAGAATCTCTGTTGCCTGGGATACAGATGAATTGGCGACGACTATTCTCCTGGCTATAGAGCAGGGCACATCAGATACCATAACTGTAGCTGATGGTGCTTTCCTCACCTCGCACTCGATCTCCATCACACAGGATAACAGTGGAAACGCCATCAAGTCTGCTACAACGTACAATCTGGTTGTAGAGTCAATTGATGCAAGTGACAATACAGGATTACAGAATACCTCTGTTACCACCGCTGCGTCCGCAGATACAACAGCGCCATCAGTTCCTACCAATGTGGCTGCCGTACCGGGAAATGCACAGGTCCAGGTAACGTGGGACGCGGTGGGTGATGGTGATCTATCGGGTTACGATGTCTATCAAGATGGTTCTCGAGTGGCATCGGGGGTGACGACGACCACATACGATGCTACGGGCCTGACGAATGGCACCGCAGTGAACTATGCGATTCAATCAGTGGATCAGAGCGGAAACAGTAGCAGCAACTCGAGTACCGCCTCTGCGACACCTTTGGCCACACTCGCTCCAACTGCGCCAACTCCAATCGGGACGTTTGACAGGACCGGGAATCCTCTTACAACAGTATCCTTGAAACCCATCCTTATCGTTTCGAATGCTACGCCCGTGGATGGACGAGCCGAACCCACATACACCTTCGCTGTGTATGGTGATGCGGGCCTCACCAATCTGGTGGCTTCTACATCGGGTGTAGTTCAGGGCATCAGTACCAATCCGACACACTGGCAGGTTACGGATCCCACGTTGCCTGATGACGTGGCACTGGTGAATGGCACTACCTATTACTGGCGTGCCAGAGCGAATGATAGCGTGACCGACGGTGAGTGGTCATCCTCCAGCTCCTTCATAGCCAGTAGCGAGGTCGAGACCTCCATCGAACTGACAGCCTTTAGTGCGGAAACGGATCGCGGGATGGTCTCGCTAAGTTGGCAGACCGTGCTTGATCTCGGTATAGAAGGTTTCAGCGTGTACCGAAGCGTCAACGTCGACGGTCCATTCGAATTGGTGTCGTCCAACCTTATTCGTGGGATGGACGGTGCATACGAATTCAATGACTTTGATGTATCGGTGAATGTGACTTATTACTATCAGATCCAGGTCAGCAGTACGCTTGAAGCGGACAGTCGGTTTGGTCCAATATCCATCAAAGTGGCTCCGCCGAATTCGTACGCCATGGATCAGAATTATCCGAATCCATTCAATCCTACAACTAGCATTCGATACGAGCTGCCGCAGTCTGGACATGTCCAGTTGACCGTTTACAATATACTGGGACAAGAGGTCACCAGGTTGGTGGACTCAGCACAGAATGCTGGCTTCCATACGATTCAGTGGAACGGTCTCAATGGGGCCCAGCGACGGGTATCAAGTGGATTGTATCTCTACAGGATTGCTGTCAAGGTGAACGGGCAGACAACATTCTCGACTGCCAAGAAGATGCTACTTCTGAAGTAGCAGACGAGTCGGTGTCCAACACTGCCGTTTAG
>JABIQT010000275.1 GCA_018667995.1 Candidatus Latescibacterota bacterium | reverse complement strand
GCCGTCTTCGACACAGATGTCACGCGTCTCATTGATTCCGTTCGACTAACCTTCCAGGATCTGAAATGTGGAAATGAGGCATTCGACGCAATCGTGGAAAAGGTTCACAGATTTCTGCGCACAAAGCAGCCTGGCCAGATCGACATTCCCGAGGTCCAGACACTAAAGTCAAATATCCGTCGATCCGAGGCGATAGCCGCCGCTCAGGTGGTAGGGGTACCACACGAAAAGACACGTTTTCTGGATCTCCCCTTCTACCAAACGGGCCAGGTCACGAAGAAGCCAATAGGTGAAGAAGACATCCAGATCATCCTCAATCTCCTCAACGAGCTAGAGCCAGAGGTCATATTCGTTGCGGGAGACCTTTCTGATCCGCACGGCACTCACAGGATGTGCAAAGAGGCGATTGAGGCTGCCGTAGAGCGATACAAGGGAACGCCACCGAAGATCTGGCTATACCGCGGTGCCTGGCAGGAATGGGAAGTAGATGAGGCAGACGTGTTTGTGCCGCTCTCATATGACGAACTCTCTCGTAAAATCCAGGCCATATTTCGCCATGAGTCCCAGAAGGATACGGCCATGTTCCCAGGTGCTCATGACGAGCGCGAGTTCTGGGAACGTGTTCAAGATAGAAATACGACAACTGCCAGGCTCCTGGATCAACTCGGGCTTCCCCAGTACTTTGCGATGGAGGCATTTGTCACGGGAAGGGACTTGACCTGATCCAGCATGCGTAACGCCGCACTAGTCATCGCATCGCTACCGGGGCAAGTTCTTCGTGCTCTACCCCTGATCCCCCACCTCGACCTTCCGTGGAGTGGTGGGGTGATCCCCGTCATTCCACCCCGGTGACCACCGTCACCGACTTTACCTTCCCAACACCATATACTTGACATCGGATTGAGCAACACTGAGGGAAAATTCCTGGTACCATAAGGGTTATCCCTATAGACTTAATGCCTTGTTTTCATTTAGTTACACCATCTCAGGTTGAAGTGCACGACCTGATTTTGCAATAAGTGTCAATATATGGTATTATATTCTTAACAACGACACCATATGTAGTAATATACAACTGATGTTTTTGGTGCTCTTTGTGGAGCTCAGATCCTATAACAATGAGGCCAAAAAAATCGGCCTAATGGGCCCTCCTATGGGCCTGCTGCGTAGCCCTGAATGGCAGGAGAAAAGAAATACGCTACTGGGGAACGTGTACAAGTCTTTTGCGAATCACGTAACTATGCAAAGCGCGTAAAAGAGTGGGTTTGGGGAACCGTCATTTCCTCTGACCATCGTATGGTGCAAATCCAATGTGAGGCGGAAGTATATGATACCCTTGGGCAACGCCGTTCGGATCGAAGGTTATGGTGCACGCACGGGTCGAAGCGGCTCCGTAGGCAGGAGTGATCGAGCGATTCAGTTTACCATACCGGAAGAGCCGAGGAAGGCGCCAGCGAAACAATCTTGCCCTAACTGTGATGGACGAAATGTTCGCCGCTCCCGGCGTCGTGTAACAGAACGCTGTACATCATGGTTGCATCCCGACCAACGGATGTTCCGCTGCAATCGATGCCAGCACCGATTCTGGGATCAGCAGGAATCAGATACCCAGTCCGCCACGCCCTCAAGAATCGTACAGCCGCCAACCGTGATGCCAAAGGGCGTGAAGGTGGCCTCGCAGATGTCCATCACGACCAGCATTACAGACCAGACTGAAGAGACTGTACCGTTCATTCTTCGTCTTGACTATTGGCTGTACCGCAAACATAGCGTAACACTCGGAGCCCTGATCATCCTGATGATGATGTCGGGCTTCATTTTTTCTAGTGTTTTCTGGGCATTAGGTTCATTCGCCCGATGAGTGTGTTCGAGAACCTACCAGGAATTGGATTTAGCGCCGCCCCGATCTAAGTATCTCCCCTACTCTATAGCGTATCTATCCGTTGGCAACTTTTCCAACTTTAATGAGGGAATATATCCCTCTCGCTCCATGTAGTAGTGCCCCGGACTATGACACTCTTGGGGCAGTGTACCATTCACTACGCTAATGGAAAAATCTGGTGAATTGGGTCCTAGGCTCCCGTGTTCATAGCCTGCCGGGACCATCCATACATCACCGCTTTCGAGATAAAATTCCTCTCTGTGGCCTTGGGGATCCAGCCAATAGCCCGTTCCGTTACCCGACAATATCAACCAGGTTTCATCATGATCATGAAAATGCTTCTCGCACTCGGGCAGCAAAAACCCCTTCTTTAACAGACCCTTGTAAATGGGCATTGGCCCCTCCTAACTAGCGTTTTAAAGCAGCGACTACCTCCTGGATCTGCCACCGCGATTATTGAATTCAATCACCGTCCATAGAGTCTCCCAGACCACCAAGTACCGATCCCTCTCCTTTTCTCTGTCCGCCAGATGAGGGGGTATGCTGCAGTATACGGTCTGCCAATCTGGAGAATGGGAGGCTCTGGAGATACACAGTACCGGTCCCCTTCAATGTTGCTAAAAACAGCCCCTAACCCCCGAAGAACATTGATTTTAAATTCCCGGCCCGTTGGATATCATAGTCTACGCCAGGAGTAAATGCCATCAGACAACCAGTATCTAATCGGAGCATCTCACCAACGAGTTTGCGTCTGATTGTGGTGCCTCCTGCGTGCACGAAGGCCATGCCGTCTCCTAGCAATTTCTGCAGAATGAAG
>JABIQT010000715.1 GCA_018667995.1 Candidatus Latescibacterota bacterium | reverse complement strand
TAGAAGGGCACCGGCAGAAAGGTGTACTGTGCTGTCTGAAACACTTTCCGGGACATGGCAGTTCGACCACGGACAGCCACTTGGGTTTTACCGACGTCTCAGAAACATGGTCGGAGATTGAGCTGTTGCCATTCCAGCACCTGATCCAAAATGGTCTGGCCGATACGGTCATGATTTCTCACGTGTTCCTTGATCGTCTTGATAGCCAATTCCCGGCCACGCTTTCCGCTCCGATAATCAAGGATACCCTTCGAGGCCAGCTCAAATTTGACGGCGTAGTAATATCCGACGACCTTCAAATGGGGGCCATCACGCAGCACTACGGTTTTGAAACCGCTCTAAGAAAAGCCATCAACGCAGGTACAGATCTGATCACCCTCGGCAACAACCAGACTTTCGAGGAGGACCTGATACCTCGTGCCTTCGAAACCGTCAAGATGATGGTCCAGAATGGCGATATACCGGCGGAACGCATTGATGCATCCTATGCACGTATCATTCGATTGAAGGCATTGATCAACTCAATGTCGGGCCACAGACGCCCATGAAAGGAATCCAAATGCGTCTTCAGGGCAAGCGGGCTATCGTCACAGGCGCCGGCGATGAGATTGGACGAGGAATCGCTACCACATTCGCAAAAGAAGGTGCGGATGTGGCGGTATGTGATCTCAATTCCGATACGGTCACCGAGACGGGAAAGATCCTTGATCAGAGCGGTGCGGCCTCTATGGTTGCCACACTCGACATAACCGATAGCACACGTGTAGAAGCATTCATCAACAGCGTCGCAAATACATTTGGTGGAATTGACATTCTTGTGAATAACGCCGCAGTCATGCCCGTCGCGCCCATTGAGACGGAGGATGAATCCGACATAGCCCACACCCTTGCCGTAAATCTCATGGCCCCGATTGTCTTCAGCAAATACTGCATTCCTCACATGCGCGCCGCGGGAGGAGGTAGTATTATTCATATGTCCAGCGTAACTGGACACAACGGCCACCCAGGGGTTGCTGTCTATGGCGCCACCAAGGGGGGCTTGATGGCGTTGGCAAGGGGTCAGGCCATGGAAGTGGCCATCGATGGAATTCGGGTGAACACGGTCTCCCCGGGAACCGTTGATTCCCCCATGTTGCATAACTTCATTAAGGACAACGCGGAGGATCCCGGGGCTGCTCGTGAAGCGTTTGACGCCCTCCATCCCATCGGAAGAATCGGTACCATTGAAGAAGTCGCCAACGTATTCCTGTTCTTGGCGAGCGACGATGCCAGCGACATCACAGCCACCGACATCCGCTGCGACGGTGGATATTGCGTACAAGGTCAGCAGCCCAGAAACTAAACTGAACCGGATGCCCACGGAAGCATCGGAGGAGAAATCATGCCCGTAGGATTATGCTACTATACGTTTACTCACCTCGCACCAGGCTACGATGGCTATGACCTGATGAATCTGGCCAAAGAGCAGGGACTCACCGGGGCGGAGTTCCCTCCGGACGGATGCCTTCCCGATCTCAGTGAGCAGAGCTTGTCCAAGGCCCGTCAATATGCATCAGATCACGGACTTTTCCTGATTGCAGACGGAGGTATTGTGGAGGATGAGATGCTTCGTCGTCTGATTCCGGCGGCACATGCACTGGGTACTCCAGTGCTCCGAGTCATCCTGAGCGGAATCCTGGGTGGCGACCGCAGACCGCTGGCGGGAAAATGGGACCAACACCTGGACAGCTGCATCGAAATCCTCAAAGGTGTCCTTCCTCTTGCTAAGGAATATGGCGTCTCCATAGCGATTGAGAATCACTCGGACGCCACATCGCGCGACCTGCTCAAGCTTTGCGAAACACTGAATAGTGAGTACATCGGGATAACCCTGGATACGGGGAATGTGCTGTCCGTTTTGGAGGAACCCATCGGATACGCCACGCGCTTGATGCCCTTTCTCAAGAATGTGCACCTTAAGGACTATACGATTCATCCTACCGAAGAAGGATACCGTATCGCCCGATGCGCGCTTGGTAAGGGCGTGGTCGACTTTCCGGGATTAATGGAAGTCATTGACCGTCATCACCCCGATATCACAAAAACCATCGAGCTGGGAGCCGTCCATGCACGCCATGTGAGGATGCTCATGGATGACTACTGGGCCGAGTTTCCGGATCGGATTTTCTCAGACATGTTGCCCCACCAGCGCCTATTCTGGGATCACGTGCGGCCGCGAGAGGAAGACTGGCGTACGCCCCACGAAAGGGAGGAAACCGACGATGTGCTCGCAGCCTACGAAACCCGCGAATTTCAAGAGAGTGTATCTTATCTAAAAGAAATTGGCTTGGTATAAGGAGGCACGGGGCCCATGAAGAGTTCTCCGGAACATCATACCGTTCTGATCGTGGGTGGTGGTCCTGCCGGTCTGTCCCTCGCGGTGGTACTGGGCGGATCCCATCCATACTACCGCGATGGAACGATGTTCAATGCGGCTTATTCACGGATTGGTGAACTGCTCCGGATCCACAAGGACTCTCTGCTGAAGCTCGATTTCGCCGCGCTGTCAAAAGCAGGCATCGCTCCTGTCGACCTGTTCCGGCTGCTGCATCATCCTTCACAGCAGTTTTCTGGTCTGGATGAGGTCAGTCTTGATTTTCGAATGAACGCCCCCCTCGACTACCTGATGCTGTCGCGGGAACCCGTGGGTGGTATTTGGAATAATGCGCCTGATAACTTGCTCACTCTATCACCGGGCCACTGGATGGAACTCGCTTTCTATCCGTTGGCCCGGTATGCTCAAGAATGCGGCAAAACTATCGATGTGGACGCGCTCATTCGAAAGCGGGATCTGATCGACTACTACCATTCTATACCCGAGCGGTTCGGTCAGACAGATCGTATCCACACGGACGAGGATGTTTTCAGCATCAGACCACACGAACGTGGATTTCTGGTATCAAGCCGCTCTATGACAGGCGGTGACGAGAGGCAATACACCGCAACGTATCTGGTAATGGCAACGGGCCAGAGAGGCACATTGAGACGTCTCGGTGTGCCCGGTGAAGACTTGCCATTCGTCTCGAATCAATACCGCTCCCCAGACCAGACACCGGGATCTCATATCGCAGTTATAGGCGGGGGTAGATCTTCAGACTGGGCAGCGACTGAACTATTTGATTCCGGTCGCAAGGTGACCTATATCATGCGACAGACCGAGCGTCATCACTGGCAGCTCATTGACGACAGCCGTCAGGGGCTGCCGTATTACGCCCGTCTCGCCCATATACTGGAGAGTGGTGATGATCGCTTCAAGGCCTTCTATGGATCAAGGGTGCGTTGTATCGAAGAAGATGGAGAACAACGGAGATTGATAGCAGGTGCGGCTGGCGAGGAGCGAACCATCGATGTAGACCAGGTAGTGGTGGAGATTGGTGGAGACGTCGATTACTCCATTCTGGAAGGCTATCCTCCACTGAGAACGGTCGAGAAATTCGATCCCTACCGATTTCAGTGTAATCAGATACCAATACGCCCTCACAGCTATGAATCCGTTGATATTCCCAATCTCTATCCCGGCGGTTACCTTGCGGAGGGAATTGGCCTCGTTGTAATTGCCATGCACGGGACGACCTATGCCATAGCAGCTGACATCCTCGCAAAAGAGGGCCTCAATTCCGGCGTACCATTGAACTGACATCGCAGGTCAATAGACTCATCAGAGTACAAGTTCCACAATACGAATGGAGTGACCATGTCCATAGCAGCTGCCACGCTCAAGAACCTTGATCCTAGTGACATGTACAATTCGGTGGGTAGTATCCC
>JABIQT010001149.1 GCA_018667995.1 Candidatus Latescibacterota bacterium | reverse complement strand
CCTGCAGGAAAGCAAAGTGTAACCGGCAGCCGACAGGAGTCTTTGCGTTTGTTAGGAGATGAAGTAGAGCCGCTGCGGCGATCCTGGACCGGTACAATTCAGTCGGCCGATGGGGCCCTGATTCTCAAAACTCGGCTTGGATTTGACACTTACTTTACAAACATCGAGGAGTTCAGGGATCAACTGAGCACCTATGAGGGCAAATCCATCCGTGTGACCGGCTGGTGGATGAAGACCATGATAAAGATCCAATCGCTGGAAGATGGCCCCTCCTGAGAGCCCTTGCCATGCTGGTACTACTCCTTCTCATCGCACTGATGGGCACATCCGAAGCTCAGGAGGCTGGGGAGTCAATGTCCCTGGAGATGTTGCCGGATGGGTATCTTGTCGGTGTCCCGACAGATTCTCTTGTGATCGGTTTCCTCTGTCCTATGCACCCAAAGGTGACCGCTGAAAAGGAAGGTGAAATCTGCTATATCTGTGGCATGGCTCTGGTGGACGGTACCATCAAAATGCCCCATGCCAGCCACGATCCACACTACGGTGGCATTTTCTTTATGGCCAGAGACACGTGGCATCATGTCGAAGGGGCCATGCCAGCACCCGGTGTATTTCGATTCCATCTGTTTGACAATTACTCCATTCCAATGACAACGATGCATGCTTCAGGCCGAGTCATTTTTCAAGAATTCCGAGACGAGAACGGGAATCAAGCGCGGCCGCCGATTGAAGCACCGCTATTGGAGGCACCCGACGGCGTTTCCTTCATGGTCAGCGATCGCCGATTTCAACTGGAACGTGATTTCCATGTTCTGATGCGTTTCGAAGCCGATCAGACGGACGAAGACCGGTTTGACTTTGCGTTCTATGAATATACAAGTCCGACGCAGGGCGATACTCAAGCCGAATTTGAGCCCGATAAGGACTTTACCGCGTCTTTGGTTATTCCGGAAACTCAGATCGATATCGTTGAAGCCATGCTTACGCGGATGAATGACCTGGACACATTGATAAGCCGGAGTAAGCTCAATGAGATCTTCCTGCCCGCACTGGAAGTGAAGGACCTGGCGCTAGCCCTTTCCGATAATCCAGGTACGCTCGACGACAGCCAGATTACCACGCTGCGAATCTCCGTCAAGTCGATCGTGAAGGCGGCATGGCTGCTCGATACATCGGGAGATTTTGGGGATAAACCTGAATCAGAATCCCACTTCCGCGTTCTCACCAGAAACGTCGCGGCAATTGAAGCACTGTATCGGTGAATGAGCGGACGACGCTCGGTCCCCCCCTCCTACTTCCTACTATGTGTCTTTCCTCGTACCATTAGAACCAGATTGTGTACTCGTGGAAGAAACCGTCGGGTCTTTCGGTACTTGCCACGGACCTGTCCCTGCGACGAATAACCCTCAGCAAACAGCCATAGTGATGAATTACACACCGCTATCAGACCGGGAGAAGGCCATAGTTGACCTGAGAGTATACACTTCCTAAAAGGACCACCTATAACCCCCTTTGATAACTTTCGTTGCATAGAGATACCAATGTGTCTTCGATTATTTTGGCTTCATTCTTGACAGGCATGATCACTGAAATCATTGCTATTCCTTTAATGAGCTGGAATTAAATCATTCACTGTGCATGAAACCAGTGTTGCGTTCGTAAGCATATTTTGACAAGCATCAACATCAAAGGGACTTCGATAAGGACTCCTACAACCGTTGCCAGGGACGCACCGGATGATAGGCCGAACAGCATAACCGCAGTCGCAATGGCTACCTCAAAATGGTTTGATGCCCCGATCATTGCCGATGGGGCTGCGTCACGGTAAGATAGGCCCAGGCATTTTGCTAAAAAGTAGGTTAACCAGAAAATCACATTCGTTTGAATAAATAGCGGTATGGCGATCCACAGGATTGTCAGCGGATTGTCGAGAATAACTTCTCCCTTAAAGGAAAAGAGTAGTATCAAGGTAATCAAGAGTGCAATGACTGTGATCGGTGTGAGTATGTGAAGGAATTTACTCTTGAACCAGTCCTCCCCTCTATTGGCTATAATCCATTTACGGGAGAAATAACCTGCAACCAAAGGTAGGGCTACATAAACACCGATGGACAGTAATAGTGCCTGCCACGGTACTGGAAGCCGACCGACCCCTAACAGAAATCCTCCGAGGACACCGTAAAGCACAAGCATTGTCAATGAATTGACGGCAACCATGATCAGTGTGTGACTGTCGTTTCCTTTGGAAAGATAACCCCAGACAAGCACCATCGCTGTGCAAGGCGCGATACCAAGCAGAATACATCCGGCCAGATAGCTCCGCCACAACGGCACGGCCAGCATCTTCTGTCCTTCATGCATGACGATTGTTCCCGCACCGTGTTGTGCTCCGACTGCAAGGTCAAGACCAAAGGGCATCTTCACATAGTCAAGAGCCTCTGCACCTATAAACTCCTTGAACAACACGCCCAGGAACAGGAGGGAGATGGCATACATGGTGAAGGGCTTTACCGCCCAGTTAACAAAAAGAGTGAGACCGATAGACTTGATGCTTTTTCCTGCTTTTACGACCTCCGCAAAGTCGATCTTCACCATGATAGGGTACATCATAAAGAACAGGCAGATAGCGATCGGTATGGAAACCACCGGCGCATCATCCACCGTAAGAGCCAGTCCATCAAGGTAGATGGCGACCCCAGGCGCGATCTTTCCCAAGATAATACCGACAATAATGCATAGAGCGACCCAGATACTCAGGTACCGTTCAAACACACTCATAGCTTTCTTTTTTTCTTCAAATTCGCTCTCAACCGGCATAGCAGCCGTTGATGGCTTCATGTGCATGCTCTCCTTCCGGCTATATCCACGGAAACGCCATTCATTCTACGATTCATCTGATTACCGCAGATATGTTGTTTATTACTTCCGATTTGATAGATTGTCCTTCTATGTATTTCATTTTGGACTAGTTGCTGCATCCTGAGCTCTATATCATCACGAACACGCCTGAACGCATCTGTAATCTCATCAAAACAACCTTTCGCACGAGCAGGATCACGGTAAGGGCCAACGGAACTTCAGTACTGCTACCGGTTTTCAATTCCGATTTCACTCAGCAGATTACGGACATGAGATCATGCTTGAACCGGAACAGCGACTATTTCATCAGGTCGCAAACACCTCACATCATCGGCCCTTATACGATCCTCTCGAATCGTCGGATCGTTGACCATGTCACGCATCACCGCATCAATGATGGCCCGCAACTCCGTTTCCATCGGGTCCTTCAACCCATAATACACCCAACGTCCCTCACGCCGATCCGTCACGATGTCTCCCTGCCGTAGCACCGCCAGATGTCGTGACACATTAGTCTGAGATAAATTCAGCGCCGCTTCAAGCTGGCATACACACAACTCGCCCTGGATTAGCAGTGCAACCAGACGAAGCCTGGCAGGATCGGCCAGCGCTTTCATACGTTGAATCACGATTCTCAAGATAGAAGCTCCTCATTCTGAGTCATATTCATATATGTGCATATATGAATATATAATAAGCTAGGCGGATATCAAAACAAAATGCTGGTCAGGCAGAATGCGGCCAGTACCTGACAACAATGACACCTGTCAGAGCGATCAGTCAGCCTATAGAGTCGTAGCTGTTCAGTTCTATGGATGTCCTTCGGACGATCGAGTCCTCAACGGAGCCATAGCTTGATGCCCATTGACCGAGAATAGTGTAGCGCGATTTTGACAACAGCCTACCGGAGCGACATCGGAACGATTCACCTCAGAGGATTCCGACACTCCTCTTAAACAGTCACTCTGTATGTGTCCTCCCACCCAACGCTATGGCGATTGGTCGACAGCTCTACTGCGTGCAGAAGTCGTCGTACCAAAGACAAGAGCTGAGTTCCGATCCGATATATATGCGAAGTCAAGCGGACTACGGCCCCCTGCACCGTAATACTACTGTTTTCTGTATTACTATTGTCCGTGCTGGTTTATATTGTGAACATCCAAAACACAAAGGTGGCTAGTACAAAGATCCCGGCCACCACTAATTGAATCTAAGAGAACAGAAAGGAGATCGTATGAGTCAGGATCTCCATCAATTCATATCAAATCACGGCATCACCAAGATAAAAATCGGCGTTGTAGACATCGATGGAATTCTCCGAGGGAAGTATGTGTCCATGGAGAAGTTTCTCTCCGCCGTGGAGAAGGGGTTCGGATTTTGCGATGTTATTTTTGGCTGGGATTCAGCCGATGAACTATACGAAGATAGCGGTGTAACCGTCACGGGTTGGCATACTGGATATCCAGACACAATGGCCAGAATTGATACAGACTCGGGTAGGCTAGTCCCCTGGGAGCCCGGTACCGGGTTGTTCCTTGCGGATCTCTACACCCGGAAGGGAGGACCTCTCGAGGTGTCGCCCCGTCAACTCATGCAGAAGGTGGTTGCCAAGGCAAATGAAATGGGTTTTGCCCCTAAGATGTCCTCCGAATACGAGTTCTTTATATTCCGTGAAGATCCACATACGCTTCGCGAAAAATCATATAAGAATATGACGCCGTTGACCCCTGGTATGTTCGGATACAGCGTCGTACGCGCATCAAGCGCGGCGGACCTTGTTCACGCCGTAATGGATCAGATGCGTGAATTTGGTATCACTCTTGAAGGTTTGCACACCGAAACCGGCCCGGGCGTATATGAGACGGCGATCGCCTATGATGAAGCCCTTGTAGCAGCCGATCACGCGGCTCTATTCAAGACCGCGATGAAGGAGATCGCGGCACGTCATGGAGTGATTGTGACCTTCATGGCCCGCTGGAGTCCAGAATTGCCTGGGTGCAGCGGCCACGTGCACCAGAGCCTCTGGAGTTCTGACGGACGGATTAATCTCTTCTATGATGAGCACCACGCGGAGAACATGTCCACTACCATGCGACACTATATCGGTGGTCAGTTGGCGCTGATGCCTGAGCTTACTGTTCTGGCAGCGCCAACCGTCAATTCCTACAAGCGGTTGGTTCCGG
>JABIQT010001148.1 GCA_018667995.1 Candidatus Latescibacterota bacterium | reverse complement strand
TGAACTCTCCAGAATCTCCCATATATCAGAAAAGCAGGATCGTATACGGCCTCCATCAGACCAAGGACGCAGTGCGGAGCGCGGACAAGGTCTTGATCGTGGAGGGATATATGGACTTGTTGAGCCTTTACCAATCAGGAATGGAGAATGTCGCGGCTACATGCGGAACGGCACTTACTGAAGACCATGCCAGACTCATTGGACGCTATGCCCGTCAAGCGGCTTTGATTTTTGATCCGGATTCAGCTGGTTGTCGAGCCGCTATGCGTGGGCTGGAGCCTCTCGTGGCAGCTGATATTTGGACGCAGGTAATCCAACTACCTGATGGCCAGGATCCAGATACTTACGTTCGCGCAGAGGGTAGCAAGGCGTTCCTTGAACGTATTGAGCAGTCAAACTCTATTCCCGAATTTATAGCGGCTCAGTTTGATACCTCAAAGAACAGTGAACGGGAAGAGGCACTGAAAGTACTTGCCGGCATTGTCAACAAGGCCACGAACCTTCGGCATCGTGAACGATACCTGGAACAAGCGGAGCAACGGCTACCCATTCCACAGAGTCTTATGGCTCCTCTGCTACGCGCGGACAGGAAGGGCTTCCGAGATTACGAGAAACCGCGAACGTCATCTGTCAAGTTTGAGGATCCCGAGAGGGAGTTGGTCCGCATGATGCTGAGCGACGCCGATGTGGCTCTAATGGTAGAGGAACAGTTGCATCCCAGCGATTTTACAAATGAGATGTTTGCTTCAATAGTAGAGAAACGAATAGCGTCATTGGACGGTGACGGACCGACGGACCCGGCCACTCTAGTTGATGCGCTCTCCAGCGAGGACGCAACACAGCTTATCTCTGAGCTTATCGTCATCGAAGATACGGGCACTGAACGAGATCGTCGCGTATGGGATTACATACTCCGAATCAAGCACACTAAAATTAAGCTACAGAAGGAGCAGTTGAAGGGACGGATCGCGCAAGCGGAGCAAGTCGCTGACGGATCAATTGGTGCAATAATGGTCGAGTGGCAGGAAGTGGTGAAGCGTGAACAAGCCCTGTTGAAGGCGCCTTCGCCTTTCGCGGGAGAGTGAATTTATCCCTTGACCATCGGGGTGCGTCAAACTATATTCCGGGGTGCGTTATTGCGGCTTTATTTCGGGATAATAGCGGCACAAGGGCCTGTAGCTCAGTTGGTTAGAGCATCCGACTCATAATCGGACGGTCCCAGGTTCGAGTCCTGGCGGGCCCATATATAGACAGGACTAAAAGGGCGATTAGCTCAGCTGGTTAGAGTGCCACGCTCACATCGTGGAGGTCACTGGTTCGATTCCAGTATCGCCCATATATTGCATGCTGAATTGGAGGCGGAGACTCGTTTTAAGTCTCCGCCTTTCGCGTCTCTATTTACATTGTCCCACCTACTTTCGTCTGATTGTAAAATGAAGAACAATATACCCGTGTGGCGCCTTATCCAGAATGAGAACATCATGGGAAGTCGGCTTGCGGAGATTTTTGGCGACAATCCGCAGTGCACAACCGAACGTCTGGGAGCCTACAGGAGCCTCATTCACGAATACGAACGCGTTTTCGGCGCCATAGATGATGTCTTCCTGATCAGAGCGCCAGCCCGAATAAACCTGAAGGGTATGCACGTCGATCACCGGGGTGGCCATCTCAACTACATGGCTATAGACCGGGAAATCGTCATGGCGGTAGGACCGCGAACAGACGACTCCGTGGTCCTTCAGCATCGTGAATCTGAGAGCTTTGGGCCCCGGACATTCCGTATCGGAGAAGCCCTACCTCCAGATAAAAGGGGGGACTGGTTAGGATTCATCGACCAGGTAGACGTTGTTCAGGGGGATTGGGCAAATTACGTCCAGGCAGGCGTCTTGAAGTTGCAAGACCATTTCCCGGTGCGTACGCTATCAGGCATGAATATTCTGGTCACGGGAAACATTCCTATGGCGGGCGGACTGAGTTCGTCTTCGGCTTTGGTCGTCGCCTCAGTGGAATCATGCCTTCAAGTGAACAACCTCGAACTGGCACGCGACGAGAAGACGATATTATGTGGGGAGGCCGAATGGTTCGTGGGCACCCGAGGGGGTGCCGGGGATCATGCGGCGATCATTTATGGCCAGCGCGGTCACCTGACCAGCCTCCATTTTTTCCCGTTGACCATACAGTCCATACCTTTACCTGCCGGCTACAACGTCGTTGTCTGTAATTCACTGGTGAGAGCGCATAAATCAGACGGGGCACGCAGTGCATTCAACGAGCGGGTGGCCACCTACGAAATCGCCATGCTCTTGATTCGCCATTTGTACCCGGCCTACGCAGCACGCTTGACCCATCTACGCGATCTAGACGCAGAATTTCTTGGCGTACAGGAATCTGAATTATACCGTATCCTCGCTTCGCTTCCGGAGCATATCGCGCGACGGAACCTTCTACTGTTACTTGAGAATGATCAGGACAAGCTGAGTAGAATCTTCCAGACTCACGATAATCCAGAAGGTGGCTACCGCGTCCGATCAATATGTCTTTACGGTATGTCCGAGTGCGCGAGGAGCCGTGTATTTTCAGATGTGTTGCGTAGCGGCGATGTGGACAAGGCAGGCCAACTGATGTACCTATCGCACGATGGTGATCGTGTTGTTTCATTTGTGGATGGTGAATCACGTCCGTGGGACGGCAGCGTCACCGACGATTTTCTGAAGGACCTGATGGTGGCGTCTGATCAAGACCTCGAAGGCTCGCATCTCTGGCAGCAGAGCGGAAGTTACCGATGCAGCTGTGAGGAGATCGATCATCTCGTAGATATATCCAAGACGGTTCCCGGTGTGGCAGGGGCAAATCTC
>JABIQT010001101.1 GCA_018667995.1 Candidatus Latescibacterota bacterium | reverse complement strand
GCTGGCAGGGATCACCCGGTCCCTTTGGAGCTACAGATGACCTGTTCTCGATTAGAATCAGAGCGCGCCTTGACCGCGCATGAATCACCAATTCTCCTCCATAAAGTTCACCCTACCGGTATGAACATCGTATATGGCCCCTACCAATCCTATCAGTCCTTGCGAAAGTAGGCTGCGGATGATGGGACTTCGTATAGGGATTCCCGCCAGTGCCAACTGTACATTCGTCTCGGCTACCCGATCTACAAATGCCGGATTCCCAGAGGTTCGGTAAGCACTGTCGTACTCAGTAGCTTCCAGTGCCGGACGCAGCTTCTTCATAATGCCGCCAAGATGGCCTATATTTACATGATCGCAAAGTCCCCGTATCGCACCACAGTTCGTATGGCCGAGTACGACGATCAGGCGTGATCCAGCTATTTTGCCCGCGAATTCCATACTTCCGAGAATGTCATTGTTGATGAAATTCCCCGCGACGCGAATACTGAAAATGTCACCCAGGCCCTGATCAAATATCAGCTCCGAAGACACCCTCGAGTCAATACAGCTCAAGACCGTCGCGAAGGGAAACTGGCCATCGCGCGTTTCATTGACCTGATGCAGCAAGTCTGCATTGGCGTGCAGATTTCGTCGAAATCGCCTGTTACCTTCTTTCAGGAAGATAAGGGCCATCTGCGGTGTCACATACGCCTGCGACTCCCGCGACTGTGTTCGCATATATCCTCCTACAATTCGAGAGTGTCACAAATTGATTGATTAGATACTACCTATGCTGGTATATTCGCACCGATTCTTGGGTTGTCTGACAAATTCGTCTTTTCGAAAGGACCACACATGTACGCCTCTATCCGAGATGCCATGGTGCTTAATGCAGGTTACCGCACTATTCTGGAAGGCCTCACCGATCTTGGGCTGTCTGCCACGGAAATGGATTTCAGTCGCCAATGCTCGGTTCGAGCCTTGACCTTGCCCGGCGCCTCCTTCCAATTGTCCGATGAGGGTTCCAGGGAACAGTTCCGGAACCATCTTGCCGAACACAATATCCACGTGTCTGCACTGCTGCTGGCTAATAACTTCAACGTCTCGGATCTCAGCGGCGAGGTCTCGTGGTGTGTGCAGGCGGTCAAAGCCGCCAGTGAATTGGGGATTAAAGCAGTGCGTATCGATTCCGCCATGAGAGATCAGGAGAATATGGACCTTGACGCAAGAGTAGACCGCTTTACTCGGGGAATTAAATGGCTTCTTGAGGAGACGGCTGAAACTGGAGTTCCCCTTGGAATTGAAAATCATGGAGCGCGTGGAAACGAGAGGGAATTCCTCGATGCCGTGCTGGACGGCGTGGACTCCCCGCGACTCGGTATGACCCTGGACACGGGGAACTTCTACTGGTACGGCTATCCCCTCGACCAGGTCTACGAGATTCTGGAGCATTTCGCACCCAGGGCAAAGCACACTCACGTCAAGAACATCAATTACCCTGAAGCGGAACGCGCCAAGCAACGTGAAATAGGTTGGAAGTACGGCGAATATGGTTGTCCTATTCCAGACGGTGATATTGACCACTCCCGTGTTGTAGGCTTCTTGAAAAACGCCGGTTACCAGGGCGATATCTGTATTGAGGATGAGTCGCTTGGTAGATTCCCGGAGAATGAGCGACAGGGGATTCTGAAACGAGATGTGGCGTACCTGAAGAATCTGATCAGTTAGAGGATTGTAGTCGATGCAACCTGCGACCGGCCACCACGTTGAGATACTTGGTGGCCGCTTCGTGGGTGGACACCAGTTTTTCAAAATCGCGTCTCTCCAAAACCATCAATTCCACGTTTGAAGCCGCGCGTATTGTCGCGGTCCTTGGCATATCCCGCAGCAGTCCAATCTCTCCAAAGTATTCACCTGGACCAAGAATGGCCATGTGCTCAGCTTCTTCCTCTGCCTCACTTAATACGGCTACTTCACCCGACTTGACAAGATAGAATCGGTCGCCAGTTTCACCTTTAGTCACAATGATCGATCCTTCCTCATAGATCATGGAATGCAAAAGTCTGAAAAGCTCGGAGAGTTTCTGCGGGCCAAATGACGAAAACAGGGGAATTGGCCGAAGGAACTGGATCATTTCAATTCCAATCTCGATGCCCGCTACTGCCGTCAGGGAGTGACGCAATAGGTGGTCAAAAGCGGCCTGCGGCAATTCCAGCACTGTCATGTCCGTGGTGCATCGGATAGTCGCATTCCTGGGCGCATCGTACAAGAGCGCCAGCTCTCCGAAATAATCACCGGGGAAAAGATGTCCCACCACGGCATCCTCGTACGCCGCGCGTTTCGTCACCAACGCAATCCCCGCTTGGATCAGAAAGAACCTATCTCCCGACTCACCTTCTGAGACGATCGTATCGCCCGCCGCCATGTAAACAGTCTTGAAAGCCTTCGAGAGTTGACGAATAGCCTGCTCGGGCAGATCCCCAAATAGGGAGGTGGAGCGGACCAGATCAAGAACCTGACCACGCAATTCTGGATCCGGATCCGGATCCAGCCTCGATCCGTATAGGAGGTGCTCATCCAGGAGCTCGCGTTGCTGCCACGACAGACGATCGTAGAGAAAAACTGACAGTCTACGCCAATGACTGTGGCCGAATTCCCTCTGGTAGAGATCCATAGCAACACCGAGGGCCGTTCTGTATCGGCCAGCCGCGTCGTGAATGCCATCAGGCGGCTGGTCTTCCACGAGGCTGCCAGCATGGAAGACAAAATGTAGATCGGCGGTTTCCGATGCCTGAGCCAAGGCTCTGGCCACGCGGCCACGGCATTTATCCCCTTCCAGCAAGCCAAGGTTTATGTCGAGTCCGGACACATAATAGGTCAGGACGCGCCAAAGATACTCCTGGTCACGCATTTCCAGCGACATATCGGTTTCAGGCCGGCGGAATTCCACCGTTTTATGGGAAAGGATGAGACCACCGAGCCCAAGCGCACAGATAAGCCAGGCTGTTCGGCTTAGGAGCAACAGAGCGGTGGAATCCTCAGTTTGGATGAGCCCACTGACAGTAGCCGCCAGCAATCCGAATCCTATGGTAAGCCAGGAAACTGAAGACGCACCATTGGGTAAGCCATTGAAATAGCGGAGGCGCAAATAGACCACCAAACCGACCAGGCCCATAGTACCCGCTGCCGTATCAATTGCAGAATCTGACTCTCCGTCATTGATAAGATGCACACCTGAGACAAGCGTAGTCGCAATGCCTGCCAGGATCAACACGAACATCAGAGTTGCTTTGCGACTTCCGACACAAAGACGCCGCGCCCAAAACGCAAATATGGCGGTCAGTAAGCCTCCTCCCAGACGTCCAGTTTCCCAGGCAGTAAACTGAGCGTCATCAGGAATCAGCAGACCGACCGCCAAGCTGAAGAATATAACGCCTGATATACCGATAGCAGTGACGAGGAACACATTCGTCGTTATTCCGGACGATTTGATTAACCTGAGAATCCTGGCTCCACTCCAGACAAGAAGGCCCAATACGGCCAGCACCACGGGAACCGCCAGAAACACAGCGATAGCTACTGTAAGCGAACCGGACAGCAGCGAACCGCTGCCGTCAAATGCCCCAGAAATCCGATCTATACGCCACTTTACTACGAAGAGCGATAAGATCAGCAAGGCCCCAGTGCTGAGAAAGGCCAGCAGTCCATATCCTCCAAGCAACCACTCACGGGCTGACGCAATACTTTTCCCCGTAGCGAGATCGGGCAGGCGGTGCCTCAGGAACTGAAAGGACTTTCTCCGTAACATGGGAACGTCCAGGAGATCCACCAGCACGTAATATCCGTCAAACTCCAGCAATGGATATAGATTGATGCATGCCGAGATGTACCCCCAGAGGGCCAATTTAAACATTATACCGGAAGCCGGTAGATCGGGGACCAGAATCAACATCAGAGCCAGCAAAGAGGAGATCAAGGCGGTACTGTACGGTCCAGCAAGGGCGACCATAATGCGCTGTCGCCTCGGCGCCATCCATGCGTCCGTCGCGTCCACGAAAAAACACGGCAGCCCAAGATAGAATACGAGCCCTCCTGCCGGAACATCAAGTCCATAGTGCTTTAAAGCATAAGCATGTCCAGCTTCATGAATGGTGACCATCGTGGCATTGACGACCAGCAGGACTACCAGGCCGAGACCAGCAGAATTCGCTACGTTATATAGGCTGTATTGGCCGGATTGCAGCAGAGCCCCGAAGCAGTAAAGGCCGACTAGTAGAATAAGGGGATATACCACGAGGAACGGCATACTGAACAGATATCTCACCACATGTCTGTAGGATTCTGTAACAGGCCTATCAAGCCCACTTACTGTCACACTCTTTCGGAATAGAATAGCACGGAACTGTTGCAGACGACTCAGAAGATCATCCGTCCGCAATTGGCTGCCAATTAGTTTGTATGCGTCATGTTGGTTGCCCACCAACATCCCCTCACGCTGGAGCCGACGTATTAGTCCAATGACTCCGTCCCGATCAAGGCGTTTGAACGCCTCGAAATAAGCGACCATCAGATCCTTGACGCTTCGGGTACCGTCCATTAACTGCCAGAGAAAATATCCGGATTCGTCGAGTCGAACGTATCCCCGCTGAGCCGTGTTTTTGAGGACATGGTAATCCTGGCCGCCAGATCGGGTAAAGTGAGCCACGCTTACCGCACCAATCCTACGCGGATAGTAACGTGACAAATCATATGTGTCCGAGAGTATATCGTGTATGGAGGGAGTTTCCGCTGGCTCATTGAGGCCCGCGTCGATCGATGCCCAGATATCCATAGGGACCTTCTCAGATCATCCGGCGGCGGTGATTATTCGCTTGACTTTAGAGGGTACACTGAACACCATCTGACCGAATGCAACGGGTGCCCGATACCTGAGAACAGGTTCAGTGTGCATATGCAGGAAGGCCGCGCCTACTGAGCGATTACTGCTTCATTTTCCAAATTCTTCTTATCATCCGACAGCGCTGAATTCTTGATAAGATGGATCTGGGTATGTAGGTAGCCTTTCCGGATTTCCGCAAACTGAGATCCCATGGTCTGGTGTAGTTCGCCCAACGCGTGAAAGGGCACCGTGGGAACAGCATGATGCTCTGCGTGATAGGCATTATTCCATCCCAACCATCGAACAGGCGCGAATGTGAGCACTGTGCGTGTATTTCGTAGGATATCGGCTACACGAGGACAACCCGTGTGTTCGGTCATGCGAATCAGTCGCATAATCGGTTCCCCGGCAAAGCGAGGAATAAGCCAATAGACCACCAGCATCCACGTTTCCAGTGCCACGGACAGTGCCGCCAGTCCAATGTAGACCATACACATGATGCATGCCTGCCGCCATACATGGTCAAGTTCACGATTTGGGATGAATTTTAGCTCCATGCTGTTGTAGAGTCGAAATGGCACACGGGCCAAGGTCAAAAGGTTACTATAGAAGTAGGGAATGGCTGTGGTGTAGTAGAGATAACCCGTCAGTCGCTCTGCCATTGGAATCATCTCAGGGTCTTCTTTCTGCATCTGCGTATGGTTATGGTGCGCTATATGTTCGTACCGGAAATACAGGGGAATCAGAAAGATCGACAGACCTGTAAACCACGCGACCGATTTGTTCAGCCATTGGCTGGAAAATGCAGTATAGTGATTAGCTTCATGAAACGGCGCGAAGAGATGCACAATAACTGTTCCGTGAAGGACCACCGCCGGTATAATCCATCCAGTATCGAGAGACAGATGGAGCAGAAATCCCGTGATGGCCAGCACTGACAGATGCCCTAGCAGATAGAGAATTCCCGGTCCGTCTTTCTTAGCTAATAGCTCACCCAGGCGTGTCTGAGGGACGAAATCAGAGGCTTTTATCTTGCCCGACTTGTTCATCAACACTCCTCTATAACCATGACTGCTTTGACAGGATTCGGGCCAATATAGGATGAAAACTAACGTGTGTCAAACGTATCGCCTCTCGTCAACAGAGCTCAGAGCACAAACGGAAAATAATGTCGACAGTTGATGTATTGATCGTTGGCTCCAGTATTTTCGGTGTGGCGGGAGCACTTGAGCTGAATCGGCGCGGATACAATGTCTCCGTGCTCGATTCCGGTCCCGTACCGCATCCGCTGGCCGCGAGTACGGATATCAGCAAGGTAATCCGAATGGAGTACGGTCCGGATGGGCAGTATATGAAATTGGTGGAAGCGGGGCTCCAGGGCTGGACTGGAACGACATGTGGGCGTCACGCGGTGAGCCGCAGCTATTTCATCAGACCGGCGTGGTCATGCTCTGCCATGGACAGATGCAACCGGGCGACTTTGAGTACGAGAGCTGCCAGTTCCTCCTGAGGAGAGACCAGCGTCCAGAGAGGTTGGATAGCGGCTCCATTGCCCGTCGTTTCCCGGCATGGAATTCGGAAGTGTACCAGGACGGGTTCTTCCATGCCAGAGGAGGATATGCAGAAAGTGGCCCGGTGATCGAGGCCCTTGTCCGTCAAGCCGAGAAGAATGGCGTACAGTTCTATCGTGCGAACACGGTGTCCCGACTGATTGAAAAGCACGGCGAGGTAGAAGGTGTTGTGGATCAGAGCGGCCGCATATTCTCCGCCGATCATGTGGTGATGGAAACAGGTGCTTGGGCCAGCGGCACACTGCCGGCACTCACTCATTCCATTGTCCCCAATGGACAGCCGGTCTTTCATCTGAAGCCATCCAGTCCAAATCTGTTTGCCGCCGAGAGTTTTCCCGTGTTCACAGCAGATATCGCCAATACCGGTTACTATGGTTTCCCACTACACCAGGATGGCATCGTTAAGAGCGCATGCCATGGGGCGGGGGTTCGCACAGATCCTTTGGGCGATCGGCGGGTTACGGCCGAAGACCATGACAATCTTCGCGCATTTTTGGATCAATCGTTTCCCTCGCTGGCTCAGGATGAAATCGTGTACACCAGACTATGCCTGTACGCCGACACCGCCGACGGCCACTTCTGGATAGACAACGATCCAAACCGGCCTGGATTAACGGTGGCCACGGGCGGTAGTGGCCACGGATTCAAATTCGCTCCCGTACTGGGACCAATAATCGCCGATGTTGTGGAGCAGAAGGAAAATGTGTGGGCCCATAGATTTCAGTGGCGTCCAGAACTGAAACAGGGCTACGGGCGAGAGGCAGCCAGACGCAAGTAGGTTGTGCGTGTCAAGAGAGGATAGCGGCTTTGAACATCATCTTCATAATGATCGACACCATGAGATACGATTTCATAGGGGCTAACGGAGCCACGGCGGTGGATACGCCCAACATAGATAGGCTGGCCGAACAGTCCTGGATATATGATCGTGCATTCTGTGCCAGCTTTCCAACAATTCCCTGCAGAAACGACGTCATGACCGGATTGTATGGCGGCCCGTTCCATCCCTGGAAACCGTTGTCATTTGATGCGAGGACGTTTCCCGCCATGCTTGGAGAGGCCGGATATGCCACCCAGCTTATCCATGACACCCCCCACCTGGTAAACGGCGGGCATAATTTCGACTGGCCATTTCACGCATGGACGTTTGTCCGCGGTGCCGAGGTCGACAGGCCATGGATAACCGATTCCGAATCATGGCCACCCAATTGGCGCAGAGATGACCTTTTTGAATGCTTGGGAGAGGAGGGGCTTCACACCCTGCATACACGCTCCTACGCGCCTGCCAATCGGCATAGAAAAGACCACAGTGATTGGAACTGTTATAGGTTATTTGAAACCGCGTCGGAATTCGTTCGAGATAACAAAAACCGAGATAACTTCTTTCTATACATAGACTGCTTCGATCCACATGAGCCTTGGGATGCGCCACCCGAATTCATGCGACGGTACAATAAAACACCGGAATATGATGGATTGGTCGATCCCCGAAGTCTCTACTGGCAGCGAAATGATCCCCGTCTTTCTGACGAGGCCCGGGCAATGATGGCCGCTCAATACCCGGCGAAAGTTGCTTGGATGGACCACTGTTTCGGCAGACTCATGGACACGCTCGAGTCAACCGGCGTACTTGAGAATTCTGCGGTGATATTCACGGGTGATCATGGTACCAACGTCGGTGAGCGAAACTTCTTCGGAAAGGGTGCGCCCGTTCACGAGCAAGAGGGCCACGTTCCACTCTTCATCAGGACACCGGACGCTGAATCTGGTCGTACCAACACCATCGTTCAACCTCAGGATTTTTTCCCTACCATATTGTCTTTGGCAGGTCAAGATGTGCCGGACGACCTGGACGGCCGCGACGTGCTGGCTCTCGCACGGTCCGGGGGAGAAGGGCGAAGTATAGCCCTTGCCGGTCCGGCTGCTCACACCTGGAAATCAACAGGCGATGATGACACGCCCCCTATTCTGTTCACGGCTTTCACCGACCAGTGGGTTTTGGAAGTAGGGCAACGCCCCGAAACCAGCCGCCTCACCCGATTAGGTTCCCAAGAGTACATTGAGGATCAGTTTCCGGATGTCGTCAAATGCATCCATTCTGAAGCAATTGAGGAGATAGGACGTCGGGAGATCGACCCAAAGTTGTATACCTGGTTACGTGAAGGGAAGGGTGAAATACCCGCCGACTGCTCGTATTGGACCGGATGGCCCGGACAACCGGGATTTCATCCCTATTTTCGCGACATCTACACAGGAAAGTAATTCATGCCGATCGAAACGGATATCAGTACAACAGACGTAACCGCCTATATGCTTCCCATTGAGACTAGATTGCCGCTGAAATTCGGAGCAGAGATACTGACGCGTATTTCGTGCGCGCGAATCCGAATAGGAGTATGCAGGGCAGACGGCGAAACGGCATATGGATGGGGTGAAACGCCCATGAGCGTGCAATGGGTATGGCCGAGTGCTATCTCATACGAAGAACGTGAGTCTACCATGATCACGTTCATTCG
>JABIQT010000835.1 GCA_018667995.1 Candidatus Latescibacterota bacterium | reverse complement strand
TGCGTTGCCCTAATCATACTACAGGCTCAGGCCGGCGCCTCGACGTACGGCATCTGCGGGGCCTCAAGCGTGCCTGATGACGTCGACAGGTCCGTCCTTTGCGCCAGCAAGAGCTCCCAGGCCGTTGACATGGAAGTATCCTCTGATTTTGGCAGAAAAAGGTTCGTCCCGGCAAGACTAAGTTGGACGAATTGGTGTGTGCTCAGGCGAGTAAGCTATAGGCATGGCTGAGATCTGTAAAGGGCTGATTCCGAACGGCTCACTGTCACAGAATAGGTGCTTTCTGATACGTTGACACGCAGAGAGTGGGGGACTATATTTTGCTCAATTATGACCCGATGGATCTGGCACCTTACGGCGCGAGCCTTCGAGTCTACAGCCTGGAGAAAGGACGTCCGATGTCCATGACAACCATAATTTTCTTTGTTTTGATACTCGCCTCATTTTCGGGTTTCGCCTGGACCGTTCAGCGGATGATCAGGAAAATGATGCGTGGTCGGCCCGCTGACAGGATCTGGGATCAATGGGGGGCACGAATTGTCGATGTGGTCAATTACTTTTTCCTCCAGCGATCTGTGGCGCGAGAAGCTACAAGCTGGCATCATCTGTTGATATTCTGGGGTTTCTGGGTGATCGTAGCTGGTACGGTTGAGATCTTGATAAACGGGCTGATTCCCACACTATCGTTTGAGCTGTTTGGGTCTACATTCAATGCGGTGTTCAAAGCGACCTTAGATGTGGTGAATCTCGTAGTTCTTGTCATGATTCTCTATGCTCTTTTCCGCAGGATAGTTCTGCGGCCGAACCTGATACCCATGAGCGCGGACGCCGGACTGATTCTTGGTATGATCGGAATGCTCTGTCTGTCACATTTCGTGAGTCACGGATTCCATTTTCCGGTGAAATCCGGTGGAGATCCGGCTTTAGTGGCAGCCATAATGGGGCCACCGGGATCACCTGAATACATGCCCGTGTCCGCACAGTTCGGCAGGATAGCAGAGACCTTTTCTCACGGTAGCGCGCACACTGTAGCCTCTGCTGCTTACTGGGTGCACGTGATTATCATCCTCTTCTTTCTCAATTATATACCCTACTCCAAACACCTCCATCTTCTCGGTTCATTACCCAATATCCTGCTCCGCCGAAAGGCGCAGAAAGGAATTCTACCGAAGGTGGATCTCGAAGATATGGACCAATGGGGTGCGGGACGCTATGAACAGTTTGACTGGAAGGCGTTGCTTGATAGCTATGCCTGTACCGAATGCGCTCGGTGCACTAACAATTGTCCGGCTTACGTCACCGGAAAGCCACTCAGCCCCATGAAGATCATCCATGATATGCGGGACGAAATGAAAGCGAGGGGCGAAGGGCTCATCCAGATTCGGTCGGGCGTGAATACCAGTGGAGATGATGAAATTGAGGGTCTGAGCCCCAATGAGCAGGAACAGACGATACTGGATATGCTCGCGGAGCAGCCCCCTATGGTGGGCGGACGTGTTTCGGAAGAGGCATTGTGGGCTTGTACCACATGTGGGGCCTGCGAGGAATCTTGTCCCGTCTTTATTGAGCAGCCTCTTGCCATTGTCCAGATGCGTACCCATCTGACGCTCACCGAGGGCCGAATACCGAATGAATTGGGACGAATGTTCCGCGGTATGGAAACAAACTCTAATCCCTGGGGAATGGGAGCTGAGAGCCGAATGGACTGGGCAAAGGACCTGGATGTTCCGATAATGGCCGAAAAAGGAACGGCGGAATATCTTGTCTGGGTTGGCTGCGCTGGCAGCTTCGACCCTGAGGGGCAGAAGACTACGCGGGCTTTGATTTCATTGCTGAACCAAGCTGGAGTCGATTATGCTGTGTTGGGTAATGAGGAAGGATGTACGGGTGATGCGGCCCGCCGGGCGGGAAATGAATACCTGTTCCAGACAATGGCTGAGCAGAATATCGAGGCTTTCAAGCAATACGATGTGAAGAAAATCCTGACATCGTGCCCGCACTGTTTACATAGTTTCAAGAACGAGTACCCTCAGTTTGAAGGCAGCTACGAAGTCGTCCATCATTCGCAGTTCATCCAGGAACTCATCAGAGACGGAAAGTTGAAAGGCGACGGTAAGATTGAAGGCGGTGTCACGTACCACGATCCGTGTTATCTGGGACGATGGAATGACGAATATGAGGCCCCCAGAGACGTTGTCAGACAGGCAGCAGGCGAAGAGATTTCTGAAATGCCGCGCACCCGCGAAAAGAGCTTCTGCTGTGGAGCTGGCGGGGCACAGATGTGGATGGAGGAGTCCGGCGATCGGGTAAATGTGAACCGAACATCAGAAGCAGTAGAAACTGGCGCCGGGACAATAGCCACCGCATGCCCGTTCTGTCGGATTATGGTCAATGACGGTCTCAAAGCCCTGGATAAGGATGAGGAAATACAGGTAATGGATATTGCCCAGTTGGTTGCCAGAAACAATCTGCCTGCCGAATAACTGTGGATTCGGCAGGCACCCCGAACTGACTATTCTTTCAGAAGCCCTCTCAGATACCGGACCGCTTTCGGGACGGCCTCTTCCTCCGCCTCGACTGCCTGACCTTCGTAAACGATGGACATCCAGCCATTATACTCCACATCCCTGAGGATCTTAATGATTCTGGGGTAATCGAGCCATGCCTCTTCGCCGCTCTGTATGCGATATATCTTCGCACGTACGTGCACGGCATGGGGGGCGGACTTGCCGATGCTACCGTAGAAATCGTGGGTCGGATCCTCCACGCCATTCGCGCCGGATGCACCTGGGGAACCCACATATTGACCGGTGTCCAGTATATGCGAAAAGTAAGGGTGATCTACTTCAGATAGGATTCGCAGCACATCATCGGCTGTGCGCGTGACACAGCCGTGATTGTGATTGTGCAACCCCACCACGATACCTTTTTTACCGCCATAATCAGCCACTTCCTTTATGCAGGATATCATTCTGGCCCAGAGCGTATCCGGGTCCTTCTCATCACGCTCCCACGCGGCAAAAATCCTTACCAGAGGGATTCTCATTCGCTCGGCTACGTCAATCCAACCCTTGACCATATCGACTTCTGCATCAAGGTCTGCCTCGGGCTTGCCGAAGTTATTACTGATACCGATGTAGGAAATTGCAAGCCCACGTTTCAGGCATCTCATTCGGATGTCGCGTAGATAGGCATCGTCCATGGATGCAATAGCACGGGTGTGAAGATCTATTCCATCCAATCCCATGCCGTAGGCCGTATCGATGAAAGATTCCAGCGTCATACGACCTTCGCTTATTGCTTTGTTATAGCTAAGGGACATGCAGCCTAGTTTTATCATGATTTCCTTCCCGGTGTTAACCGAGTTGAGGGTCTACCATTAAACGACATAGATCTTTGGCGTTCTTCGAGAGATTCTCATAGACGGAACGACTCATTCGAGGTTCCTGTATTCTACGATAATACCAGGGAGCGAAATAACCCGCACTGGTCATGGGACGGACCTCATCGGATCTGTTTGCTGTTCCGCCGTGCCAGCATCGGACATCCCGGATCAGCGCGGTGCCTGCCGGGGCGCAAACGAAGGATTTCTTCATCCAATCGGGTTCCTCGTCAAGAGCAGGCGGTGCCTGGCGGTTTCGCTGCGTACAAGGAATAAAACGTATGGCTCCATTTTTCTCGTGAAAATCAACCATTAGGTAGTTGATCACGATATGTGGAGCCGGCACATCGAAAGAGGTCACCTGACCTAGCGGGTCGTTGAAAAAGTCACCTATGTCGGCGTGCAGATGCTGGATTTTGGCACCGGGAAGGGAGTAGTCGCCTCCCGCTCCTGTGCAATTGAAGTCCGCACTACCCCAGATGCGCTCCAGAATGGGCAGGACTGCAGGAAGATCTATAAGTTGCTGCCATTCGGGATGATGAATCTGTTGACCGAACGAATAGCGTGCAAATCCCCGATTCGCCTCCACAAGGGGTATGGCTGCGGTCTGCTCCTCGATTACGCGCCGGGCGCCCGCCTGGGCGAGCGTCAGTTGCTCCTTGGAGAGCGCACCGCTCACAGCTACAAATCCCTCACGGTGAAACGTGGTTACCGCCCGATCAACGTCGCTACTGGCTATAAGGTCCACATCCAACATACCACTACCTTACCTTAAGGAGAGTCATCAGACGGCCCCATGGGTTGATCCTGACTTAAGAAGTAGATCATAACGTACTCCTCAGCAGTACGCTTGGGGCCCGGAGCGCCACTTACCCGGCGTGTCATGGCTTCCAAATGCCTCTTTACAAAGAAGAGATACAATCGGGTGACAAAATCAGTGAGAGAATGGTGATCCAGATACGAAGCATTCAGGGCGTCGGGGGATTCAAGCGGATCTGTGACCGTGGACTCCGTCTCGACCATTTTGACCTTGAGAGAATCAATTCTCTCCTTTGACATTCCGAACAGGAACTCCTCAAGGGCCTGTTGCTCCTCCTGAGAGCAGATACCCCGACCGAAATAGTCTATGAACCGAAAGTCGCAGCCTTCTCCCAAGAGAGAGAATATCTCGGATACACCCATAAAGGTACCCAGTTGGACCGATATTTTGCGTCTCGCCTCCCAGGTTGCTTCCAGTACGGGGCGAAAAGTTTCCAAACCGCTTGAGATCCGATCTTCCCAAACCAGCGTAAGTGCTTCCGCGCCCTTCGCACGGACCGACTGTTCTACGGTGTTGTCCCCCACAATGGACTGGAGCAGTATTTCAATGACGCGGGCATGGATGTTCTGGCTGATTCGCTCCATAACGTCATTTTCGAGGCTCTTTACGGATCCCGTTTCCCGGGCTACGCGAAGTAACAAACGAAAGAAATTGAGACGAGCCATCAGGTAGGTCTGTCCGACCATTACCCGCATGGGTAGGACCAGGTCGGTCGTGAATGGCGTGGCTTTCGATAGGGCCTCAATGAGGGTACTATGGTCGCGCGTGTCCTGTCCGAGCTTTTGACTTTGGCGGGTGGACGGGTAATCCATCATTAATGAAGCGAGCCTCTGAAGATTGTCAATGGAGGCCTTTATGGAGTGTTCAAGCTGGGGCGCATCTGACCGATTGGAAGCTTGCAGGGCATCGACTACCTTCGAGATCAGTATATGGTCGTCGGTGCTCAAAACTTGGGCGTCTGAATGCTCTACTGCCACGTATGACCTTTCAATCTGGAGTTTCAGAAATCGTTCGAACCGTCCAACACTTCAATGACGCGATCAATTAGGAAATCGCCGTACTCTATGACAGCCGGATCCAGTGAGAGAGCTGCTTCACGAATCTGTGGTTTGTCAAGTAATCCAAGCCTGTGCAGTATGCGTTTCTCGGAATTCAGATACAACTCCATATGTTGGAGCTGGTAAACAATAAAAGGTAGTATACGTGAGAATACCTCATAGGCTGCCTGTATATTTCCGTCGATATGCAAGCGATACGCCCGGTCCAGAACCGGAAACGCAGCCACGCCCGGCATGACACCGCATATACCCGAGGGGATGAGTTCGAGCATGTACATACCGCCCCAACCTTCCAGTACGGACACGCCCCCCGCTGTAGCCTCGATGATTCCTGCGGCTTTGGAGCCCATCATAGGTTCTTCGAGCTTTAGATACCTGAAATTGGGACATTCCTCGTGTAGCCGTTTCGCGAACTGCGGCCCTACCGTTGGTCCGCCTGGATTGAAGTCTTGAATCAGCAACGGAACTGAGAGCGCGTTTGACAGCGGAATGAAATAGCGAAGAAGATCGTCCTCCCCGAGGCCAAACACACGTGGCACGGCAACGCTGATTAGATCAACGCCAATGTCCTGCATCTGCAGCGCCAAGTCAATCGCAATGCGACTTGAGGGATGGTTGGCCTGGCCGATTACAGGAATCCGACCGTTGGAATGGTTTACAGCCAGACGGACCACATCGATGCGCTCTGCATCTGAGAGTTTGTAGAATTCACCCCCATAGGCGGGGAGACACACCGCCGCTGCACCATGGTCGATGCAGTAGTCAATAACGCGGCCAAGACTAGGGGCATCTATTTCTTCGGCACCATCAAAGGGAGTGGGTAGCACGGGTACCATACCCCGGATAGGCAACATCAAGTACCTCCAGAGGTAGAAGCAACGGTCTCTCTACTCAAGATAGAACACCCGCTCCAGAGGGACCATGTTGTCATCGGCGTGCTTGCCACCAATGTTCTCGAAGTAAGGCGCCATGAAATCCTGCCAGCGGGTGTTGACGTCGGTTTCTGCCATTTTTGCCAGGGCCTGGTCAAAATCGGGTGTTTCCACATACCCAAAGAGTACGCCTTCCTCGGTCATAAACAGCGAGTAGTTATGCCAACCCGCCTCACTCAGTGCCTCGAGCATCTCGGGCCAGATGTTTTCATGGTGCTTCTTGTATTCTTCCATTTTTTCTTGCTTCACCTTCAACATGAATCCGACGCGCTGCATACTTTAACTCCCAGATATCCGTTGAATAGTCGTCTTGGTTTACTTTTTCTTCATTTTGCCGAACAATGTTCTGTCTGAGCGTTTGCGTCACGCCATGCTTTGCAGACGATGAGGTCGTCTTCGCAGAAACCTACGCATAATGTGCGGTCATAACTGTGACTACCGTCATCATCAAACTGCTCCGTGAAGAATATAGGCGCCTCTTCAGGCACTGTCGAAGCCGGTGTCGGTAATATCCCGTGCTTCGGTTGACCCCGAGCATCCGCTACCTGGTCAGTCGAGAAAGAGGTTAGGAGCATGCCAGTTGCCGGGGTTTGCGGCTATATCATCAATCGGTAATCTTGCCGAACGACGCGATCGCAAAATCCGCAAGAAAGTCGTGACGATCATCTTGCTCTATTCGATATCCAAGGGCAATTCGTTTGATTCCCCGGTGGCCTCGTTAATGATCAGGACCTTCCCGTTCTCATCTCTTTTCAATTGTTCGTTGGCGTTCATAAACTCAATTCCGTAAACCATACCATCGGCAGATAGATCGATGCTGAGTTCGTCGCTGATCTGAATGGTCTCAACATCGTCGCGGGATTCATGAAAGCGTATATAGGCGATATTGAATCGCGGATCATAAGACATGCGCATGGCGATTGTCCCGATTGGTTGAAATCAGAAATACCTTGTTACCACTGTGATCACATGCCAATCCATATCTTCCTGTATGGCATATGCCTCTACCTGTTTCATACGGTATCGCTGACCGCGCCATTCATGGGGGAAAGGGAAATTTCTGCGAAACCCTGTGCGCCCGAACTGGACGGGAAACTGCTCTCCTTGGGCGACCGCGGCAACAACTTCGGTGTCAAGTGAGCCGCGTTCCTTCATTCGGTCGCGGGCGTGTGGATGAATGCGAATGGCCATGGCCTACTACCTGGTGGGTATCCTGTAGCTGTAACGTGCCATACGTTCATGGTCCGAGTCGCGGGCGGACTGGCGTGCATAGTCTGTTACGGGAAGGACGTAATGGGTCTCTGCATTGGCCTTTATGAATCCTTCGGCGTATGCGACACCCCCTGCGGTTCCAAAGGCGCCATCCGAGGTTTCGATGCGCTTTCTGGCGTATTCGCCGCCATATCCCTGACTTGCCAGTGCGTCCAATGCTGCGAGCTTCTTGTCAACCACATCTGTTATGTCGATGAAAAGATCGTTGTAGTACCCTCCTCTGGCATCCCATACCTTGCTGGGAAGGCTGGCAGCGCCGCAACCCCAGTAGAAGATCTGCATGACTCGGTGCGGGGGATTTCGATCGCCAGGATCTACCGATCCTGCAAGTCCAAGGGCGAGCATGACGATTTGCCCGGTAGCCGCGTGTGGATTCCAGATGCCACCTCCCTCTTCGGGAAAGTGGGTCAAAATGACATCCGGTTTCTGTTCGCGCAGGAATCGAGCAAGACGTTGGACGGTGGGTTTGTCTGGTAGTAAGACGGAGTCGTCGGCGCCGAAGAAGAAGACATCCTCTACGCCAAGAGCACGACAGGCTGCTCGGACTTCATTCGCCTTTATTTCGGCTCTTTCGTTCATCATGTTTGTCAGATCATCGGCATCCGGCACCTGCTCCATGTGAAACATCTGTTCGCTGATGATTTCATCATGGACACGAGCGCCGTGGGTGAGCACGACACACCCTACCCAGTCGCCCTGGTCCCTGTGATGAGCCATGGTTCCGCCCGATTGATCGAATATATCTGCAGGATGTGCGCCGATAGAGAGAATGCGTAGAGGGTCGGCCATGGCCAGTGCCTTCTTTTGGATTGACGTACTTCCGGGTGCCGGATATGTTGAACAATCCGGATGCCCTTGAGCAGGCGTTGTGCAGGGATTCAGGGGAGAATATAGAATGCGTGAAATACTCGTCAATACTTTTTGGTGTAGATCATAAGGAATCGTCATGGACTATCACAATCTAGGTAGGCAGGGAGTAAAAGTATCGCCGCTTTGTCTCGGGGCGATGATGTTCGGCGGACCGACAGACGAAGCAGATTCAATCCGTATCATCGCCCGGGCTCTGGATGCCGGCATAAACTTCATTGATACGGCCAACGTCTACAATGGCGGCGAATCGGAGCGGATTGTCGGAAAGGCGATCAAAGACAGACGCCAGGATATCGTCCTGGCCACAAAAGGTCGCGGCCCAATGGGCGAAGGACCCAATGATCAAGGTGCAGGCCGAGGGCACATCTTGAAGGCGGTAGATGACAGTCTGGCCAGGATGGATACGGATTACATCGATCTTTATTATATCCATGCTCCCGATTATGCGGCGTCGGCAGAGGAGACTTTGGGTGCACTGGATGACTGTGTGCGTGCCGGAAAAATCAGGTATATAGCTTGCTCCAATTACTATGCCTGGCAAGTGTGTGAGGCGCTATACGTTAGTCGTGAGAATCGGTATGCGTCCTTCGCTGCTGTGCAGCCTTTATACAATATCGTAAATAGGGATCCGGAATTGGAGTTGCTGCCTCTATGCCAGAAATATGGTCTTGGTGTGGTATCATACAGTCCTTTGGCGCGGGGCATCCTGACCGGGAAATACGCTCCCGGGGCGCCACTTCCTCCTGGCTCCCGTGCCGAAAGGGGAGACAAGCGTATTCAGCAGACGGAACTCCGCGACGAGAGTATGGTAACCGCCCAAGCACTGAAACCACTTGCAGATGCACATGGCGTTGGTTTGTCCCAATTCTCTTTGGCCTGGGCCCTGGCGAACCCAATTCTAACATCCGTAATCGTCGGTCCCCGGACTCTTGATCAGCTGGAGGATAACCTCGGAGCTCTCGATGTCACCCTCACCACGGATGATGAATCCGCGGTAGATGCAATTGCGCCTAAAGGGGAGCATACCGGGCACGGCTACAATGATCCGCAATATCCTGTACGTGGACGATAGTGTGCCCAATATCGACCTTCAAAGACCAGTGATTCTGTTTGATTCACGTGAATCAAGAATCAGAGAGGCGCCACCACGAAGCTGGGCAGGCGTGGCCATGCGTGCCTCGATCTTAACGTGTAGCTCATTTCTTACTGATTCACAACCAGAACCCTAAGGCACACCGCTCTGATCCAGACGGGTCTACAGAAGCTCTCTAAAAAGTGGAAGGTAGTCACGCCTTTAACGGTACCTGATTTTCGGTGCCTCTGGCTGGCGAATATTCTCTGGTGGCAGACCCGATGGATGGAGCAGATCATTATCGGGTGGGTCGTCCTGGAACTCACCAACTCCGCAGGACAAGTAGCTCTGGTAGGATTCTACAGGATGCTACCCTTCCTCCTATTTGGACCTTTTATCAGCACGGTAGCGGCACGTTTCAGCTACCGCCGTATTATAATCGTCTCTCAGATCGTCAACGTCTTTCTCTTCGCAGCACTATCATTCCTAGTTCTTTCAGGCCGTTTGGAATTCTGGCATCTTGCAGTAGGTTCCGTCCTTATTGGGATCGGTGGGGCCTATGACTGGTCTTCGCGTCGGGCTCTGATACCCGATCTGGTGGGCAAGGATCGAACCCTTGATGCAATGGTTCTGGAGAACATACCTCAGAATATATCCCGAGTTGCCGGACCGTTTGTAAGCGGAATCATACTCGAATACCTCGGAGTCGAAGGTGGATTTCCATTGCTGTTTGGAATGTACGTGGTAGAACTCGCCATTCTTACAAGGATGAGCCATTCTACAGACAGCACGGCAGATACAGGTTCCGGATCATCCTGGAAAGATCTCAAAGAGGGCTATCATTATATCCGCAGCAGCCAACCCATAATGGGCGTCCTGCTGATCACACTGTTTATGAATGCGCTCACCTTCCCATATCAGACACTCTTGCCGGTATTTGCTCGTGACATCCTTCATCAGGGACCGATCGGCCTCGGCATTCTCGGGGCTAGCATCGGCATCGGCGCATTTATCGGTATTGTGCCTGTCAACTGGCTCAAACGCTATGGCCGTAGTGGCTGGATACTTGCGGGGAGTTCAATATTGGGGTCGGCGGCTATTATCGGATTCGCACTGTCCACATCGTACTCTCTCTCGATCTTTCTGCTGATTGTCACGGGTATTGGACAGTCGGGTTTCAGTGTGATGCAGTCATCCATTATTCTGAAGTCGGCCAGCGATAGTATGCGTGCTCGAATGATAGGCGCCCTCGCTCTGGCCATCGGAGGCGGACCACTGGGAAGGCTACAAATAGGGGGGCTGGCAACTATCCTCGGTAGTCCGGTGGCTCTGGCTTTAAGCGCGGGCGCTGCACTGATCGGGATAGCCGGTACGCTGTTAAAAGTGCCGGGGTTCCGTGACAAGGATGCGATCGACTGATGCGACATGAATTACCTGGGAAGAGCGGCTTGATGTAGCGACTTGAGAGGGCCATAGATCATGAAAATCACAGATGCCGAGATCACGGCCGGAGTGTTGACACGGAGAAACCTGGATCATGCTACTCAGAGATTGCGGGATGTGGGATATGTTGTCTTTGAGGGGGTATTGTCCGCGCCATGGCTGGAGGGCGCCCGCGCCGCATTTGAGGAGGAACTCTTGATGCTGGTGGATGGCAAACCGCCACCCGAACACGGCGGTGGTTCGCCTCCCATGACCGGTCAGTTTCTTGACCCGTTAATCATAGAGCATCCGTTGGCTATACAGGTTATCGAGCGCGCACTGGGAAGCGATTTCTATTCGTATCTGCCCTATGGCTGCAATACGGCCTGGCCGGGCTCGCCGGTGCAATGGATCCATCGTGACTCCAAACATCTGTTCCCGGAGTTGCCTTACGCCTTGCCGCCCGCTACCTTGGTGGTGAACATCCCGCTCGTTGATTTTACCGTTGAAAATGGTTGTACGGAAGTATGGCCAGGATCACATCTGGTAGTCGACACCGACCAGGAGATTATTGAAGATCCTTACACACGCTGGCCGGAGGAGAGGGCTGCGGCGCTGCCATCGGTTCGGACCGTAATGCCAGCAGGGCCTGTCGTGGTGCGCGACATGCGTATGCTCCACCGGGGAATGCCGAACACTACGGACGCCATACGGAGCATGATCGCCGTCGTCTACTTCCGGAGATTCCACAGATTACCGGAAGTTATCCCGACGGTAGATCTCAGCGACGGCTGGGAACGTATGTCGGAGCGAGCGAGGGAGATTTTTCGCTATAGCCATTGTCATGGACACGGCTGAATACCGGCATTCTAAATCACCCACAGACCATGGTCAACAGGCGACAATAGCTCATAGCCGTCCTCCTTGACCAGTACATTCTGCTCGATCCCGAAAACACCAACACCCTCTTCCAGGAAATCCGGTTCAATTGCCAGCACATTTCCCGCTTGCAGAGGACGCCGATTGCCTACCTCGATCATGGGTGGTTCATGGACGGTCAGACCAAGACTGTGCCCACACCAACCCGCAGATCGATAATGTGCAGAGAATCGTGAACGCTCAGCGAATGAGTCGACTGTCCTGGAAATCTCTTCGGGTATGGCGCCTTCGCGGATGAGATCAAGCCCCGTATAACAGGTGTCCACCGCGACATTATAGAGGTCACTCTGGCGCGAGGTAGGCGGGCCGATAATAGCTTGACGAATGA
>JABIQT010000664.1 GCA_018667995.1 Candidatus Latescibacterota bacterium | reverse complement strand
TGGAGGAGCAGGGGTTGATGGAGAATACGATCTTCGTCTTCACATCTGATCACGGTGATATGCTTGGATCTCAAGGGGTTCAGCGAAAGCAGCATCCGTGGGACGAATCTGTGGTGGTGCCATTTGTCATGCGATGCCCGGGTCAGGCAAGTACCGGACATCGCGTTTCAACGCCATTCAACGTCGTAGATATTATGCCCACACTTTTGGGTCTGGCGGGCGTCCCCATCCCTGACACGTGCGAGGGCTTGGATCACACGCCTGCGGTACAAGGCGATTCTTTTGATGGCAATGACGGGAGCTACATCATGTCAATTGCTCCCTTTGCCGAATACCGCGGCCAGCCCTGGCGGGGCGTGAGAACCGAACGGTACACCTATGTACGAAACCTGAACGGTCCCTGGCTCCTTTACGACAATCAGATGGATCCGTACCAATTGGACAATTTGATCGACAAAGCCAAGCATGCGGATCTGCAGACTGAGATGGATGCGATGCTGGAGCGACATATGGCAGAGCGCAAAGATCAGTTGCTTCCCGCGCAGGAGTTCCTGGATCGATTCGGGTACGAGATAGACGAAGTGGGAGCCGTGCCGTACAAGATGTAAGGACCTGAGCTTGCTGCGAGGATAGGGAACGATTCGATCGCCCAGGAATCTGGGGGCCTCGTCAGATCCGTGCCTGGTCACAGGTACCATTGGTCCTGCAACCTGGGGACGCCGATGTGAATCGACATGGAGCTGCTGGGACTGTGAATTGCACGAACAGCCGTGATAAATTCCGTAGCCAGGACAGCCACATCCGCTTGGCAGTCTGATAACAGATCTAAGATGTCCGGCTTGGAACAACCGTGACATGCCCTAAGTCATCGCAGCAGATCTGGGCTTCCCGGTGATCTCTCTCGAATGAAAGAATGGGAGGTACAGGGCCGTGGTATGGATAAAGCAGTGTGGCTGTGGTAAATGGTAGGGAGGAACTGGACGAAAAGGAAAGCGCCGGAGCGGGCTCGATACTGCCGTAGCCTTTTGAATACCACCCACCCTTGGGCTGCTCGCGCCCGCACGTCACGTGGACGTCCGTGAAATCAGTAGACGGCAACGACCAGAGTAGCAGATTTGCATCATCAAAGCAAGTATGGGCTCTGGAGCCGTTCACGGATAGTTCGCCAGGCGCAAACTGAAATCGTGACTCAATTCGGTGAGTACCCTCACCTTCAATACGATCCCAGATAATCCAGAAACGATCGTCGACAAAGACGATCTCACGGTGGTGCACCACAGACAATGCATTATCCGGTCCGTATCCCAGATCGTAACAGGCACTGGTGCGGATTGTCCGATCGTCGAGCTGCCAGGTGACTGGTGCCGGTTCTGTGGGAATCCAGGTGTCAGGGCGTCCACGGCTGTTCTGGCCAAGACCATCTATGAGTATAGTTGAATGCGCATGTGTGCTCTTCAGATAATCGTAATACGACACCTCTGACCAATCATAAAGATGTCGTCCCGGGTCAACCAGAAAGCTCCGGCCATATGCGAAAAGCCAGAAACCGAGTTTGTCCTCATGCTGATGTCCCCGCCCGAAAGGACCTCCATCAAATGCGAGATAGAGATCGCCCTCCTCTACGCTCCGCTGCCTCAAGATAGCCACGCCCGCGTAAGGAAATAGCTCCGGCCCAAGCTTTTCGGCTGAGAGCAGTAGATCCGAAAGTTCCGTACCGCCAAGAGCTCTGGTGAGCTGAGGCACAGAAGCAGGATCGCTGTCATTGAATGCAACCTGAGCGCTTCCGTCTGGAACGACGGTCTGGCGGGTATAGTGAATCATCTTGCGCAGCGTAGTCATCGTGCCACTCTCCAAATCAAATCCGAGTTGGCGCGCATACTGCAGGCTGCCCAGAAGGGTATTCACCACGGTCCAGTGATAGTGGGGCGTAAGCTCGTCCTGTACGCCATCGGGTAAAACCTGGTCATCAATCTGTGTGCCCAGGCCATGAATAGCGTATTGCGCGGATTCCTCAGCTATCTTTAGAAATGGAAATGCGGCTGCGACCGATAGAATTCCCCTGCAACCAATCGTCGGCCAGTTTCCGCTGTGGCCGTTGGTTACTATGACAAGATACTGTAACTGATCGTGAAGCGATTTCAGAATCCGGAGAAGTTGAGGGGCCGAGACCTGACCGTGAGGGAGTAGACGCAGCAGGCAGGTCGCCCACGCCTCGCAGTGAATGGCCTGGTTCAGGTAACTGCCGAAGACGTAGGGCGTGCCCGCGAATGCCTGGCCTATTTCGCATTTAGAGATCCAGTCCAGAATCAAGTCGACGGCTTTCCTGCTGAATCGAGCGTCCTCGGTGGCGAAGAATGCGTCGGTCAGCGGCGCCAGAAACGAAAATCTGTTTAGATCGTGCGACCAGTGGGCCGTACCCGGATTGAAGTCCCAGTCAATGTCCGCCGGGAGTTGATGGCTTTCGTTGTAGAACGTAAAGGTGTGCCCAAGAATCTCTTCTGCCCTGATTACCTGCTCACGAGATATGGCTGTGGCCTCATGGTCTGTCACCGCGGACGTAAAGGTGCGAAGAACAGAATCGTTGATCTGATCAGAATCATCATTCTTGATGGCTGCGGCGAGACCGGTGATCGAATCGGCATTCAATAGATCCACGGTCCCCAACGCGCGGTTAGCATCGTTGAGCAACAATTCGTCGAATGACTCCAGGATTCTGAATACACCGGAACGATCGAGCGTGCTCAATTCGTCGAGGTCTGCCCTTGATACTGTCGGGAGGAGGCTTGACTGATGTGCGTTTCGTGTCATAAGGAATTCGTTTTCGGGGACTTGGTGCGTTACAGGTTAGTAGAGGATAAGGATCCTTATTCGGAACCTCTGGTTCTCAGCGACCCCGCTGAGTAATTCCCTCAAATTGCGCTGGAATCCGGAAGATCAGAGATTCCAGACCACATGGTTTCGTTCATTTTTCGTGTTTCCCTCAATGCCTCGAGGCCAACCGCGGTGAGCCTGTAGTAACGTTTGCTCCTGCCGCCTCTTTCAGGTGTCGGTTCACCGGTGAACGTGGTCAGCAGATTTCGACCCGTAAGACGATCCAGCGGAATATATACGGCCCCGGCAGAAACGGTTCTATGGGTCAGTTTCGAAATCTGAGCGCGAATCGCAGCGCCATAGGCGTTGTCGCCAAGACGGAGAACGGCCAGCAAGAGCATTTCCTCAGTTCTGGATAGGGTGCGATCATTGATCCTGGGCATATATCCTATTAAATAAAACAAATCGCATTTGTCAAGTTCTGCGATGGATTACCTGGTAGAGCCCACCAGTTGACGCACTGGAAGTCGTTTACTATATTCTCCACCCGGAGGTAGCCTAAGGAAGTCTCCTACGTTGATTCATTCGTAGATAAGGATCGACAGAAATGGGATCGGGGAAAATGAAACCAAAGCAACTACCCACCTGGCCCCTGTTGTTTTTCCCAGTCACATTGTCCATGGGCATCTTGATTATACCATTGGTCCCAGACTATAGTGATCACGTAGCCGCGGCATCAGCTGCTGGTCAAACTCTTCGCTGGTTCTGGGGCCACATGCTCTGTGCGGCAAGTTTCGGTATCGGGGCGCTGACACCGTGGATCGTTGTGGGTCTGTTGGGCGAACGGGCGAACGCCGGATGGCGGACGGTGTGTGTGCCGCTGATGGCCGCTGGCGGTGCTTTGTACGCCGCAGGTTTGGGAGCCGATGGTATCGGTCCCCTGGCCATGTCGGTCGGGGGCGGTACGGCACGAATGTTCTTCGATGGGAGCGGTATCTGGATTACGGGTGTCTTTATGGGTGGGTCCATCCTGTTCGGCGTTGGACTCCTGCTGCAAGTACTGATTGTAGTCCGATCCGGATTGCTCTCCAATCGAAGCAGGGCGGTCGTTCTTCTGGCGGCGTTGATTTTCTTGATCGCCCCAACCATACCTTCAGGTTGGGCTCTCTACGGCATGGCTTCGGCATCACTGGGAGTCTATATACCGATCTGGCGAGCTTTGACAGAACCTTCGGGGATTGTAGATTGACCACTGTCGCCCTGCCCCGGCTGAGTCTCCCAGCTGAATTCCCGGGCCTACCGCTTGACCAAGACAGCTTGAAGCACGGCGATTCTTTCATCTCTTAGATTACGAACCACATTCACAAACTTATCCTTGGCTGTCTCACCCATCAATAAGTGGGTGCCCAGAGATGGTGGTCCTGAACTTTTCAGTTTCTCGGCGGCTGTCTCGAACCATGCGAGTGAATGGGCGCTCTTATCCTCCCAATTACGTATTTCAAGTCCGATCTTCTCCAACACGTCCCGGGCGGAATCTGGTGATATCAGAAAGCTGATGGATCTGTCCTCGGCCCAGGGAACCGGAAAGTGTGGTTCCCCGCCGGGGCCCTGGAAAATATCATGAAATACCAGTCGCCCACCGGGCTTCAGGACACGTGCAATTTCCCCGTAGAGACCTGCTTTATCTTCGATA
>JABIQT010000376.1 GCA_018667995.1 Candidatus Latescibacterota bacterium | reverse complement strand
ATCATGAACGAGACCAATTCCGACACAGTCCTCATGATGGGGAGGGCATGGTGCGGAGATAAAATACAGACTACCGGCACGGAATCACTTCGAAAGAACGTGGCCTACTGCTATCGATCGAGGGACCGCGGGAGGAACTGGGAAAATGTACCGTCCATAATATGGCCGAATCACACGGAGACGGTGGTCGAGCTGGCCAACAATTCGCTACAATGCTCGGATGGGCGCCTGCTGTCATGGCTGGTGGGCTTCAGCGGAATAGAAGGTGCAACCCTGGTGGGCGACCGCATCTACAGCCCGCAACTATACGCTTCGGAGGACCATGGGCAATCGTGGCATTTCTATAGCGAAATCTACACTGATCCCCACGGCAGAATAGCGGCTTCTTATCCCCAGGTACTTGCCCTTCCGTCCGGCCGGTGGATGTGTTCGCTTGGATGTTGGTATCAGGCCGGGGGCGCACGGATGAGGTGGACTTCATTGAGTTACTCGGACGATCAAGGGCTCAATTGGTCCGAACCCTACCGAATACATACGTGGTCCGTTTCGCCCTTCCCGCTCTTGCTTGAGGATGGTCGCATCGTCATCATATATATGCGCCGAAATCCTGATCCGACAGGTCTCTTCACCATCGTCTCTGAGAACGAGGGCAAGAGTTGGTCAGCCCCGGTCGCATTACGAACAGATACGTTAGAAGCAGGACCTCGAGGCGTTGTTGACGGCGGATATCCTGTAGCGGTCGACATGGGTGATAACCGTGTTTTTGTATCCTATTACTGGCAGCACAACGATCCAGACGTGCCCTGGTATGGGGGGCGTAAATACATTGCCGGAACCTATTTCAGGTTGTGAGCGTCTCGCCGAGACTTCTGTGTCGCTCTTGCCATTCTTCCCATCCTTTACTGCCGGAAAAGAGAGGCCTGAGATGCTCTGGTAGGCCTTTGATGAATCCAGTACTGGGTTCATACTCATTCCAAGCCTGGAACATGGTCGGTGCATAGCCGCCAATTATGATGGTTCTTTCCCTATCACTGCGTATCTGCCCTGTGGCGTGAATGAGGGATTCCGCGAAGAGCAGCGTAGACCCCGCGGGTGCCACGATCTGATGGATCAGTGATCGGTCGTCATAGGCGAGTGCAATCATATCCGCTTCGGCTGCGTCGATCTTGTGGCTCCCGGCGATGACTACCGTCCCACCGTCATCCGGTCCGAGCTCGGTGAGATTGGTTAGAATCTTGACGAAGGTGCAGTGAAACAGTCCGTTCACCTCATGGGTGCCAAAACCCGGCTTGGTCCCACGATGAAACCCATACTGTGGTTCTTTCTCCACAGCCTTTGCGGGATCTCGACTATTAATAATGGCTTCCGCTTCTGACAGCCGTACTGTTCCGCCGACTACTTCCTCGATCATGGCCACCAGTCGCGAGTGGCCATAGTACATGAGGAAGTCATGCATCGACTCGATGATATGCCCGAACCCGAAGGTATGTTTGAAGTCCCCGTCCATGAAAGCTCCACGCACGTGGGCCTTTGCGGGATCGTCCGCGGCAAGTATCTCGCGCTTCAATTCATGAAGGGCTTGATACAACGCCTCGGTCTCCGTCGCGGTTAACGTGTTCTCGATAACCACGTAACCGTAGACGTCAAAGTGATAGCGCTGAGACGCCGTCAGAGCAGGTAGTGGTTGAGAGGGTTGCGTTTCGCTCATGAATGCTCTCCGATTCCGGTGGGACCTACATTTTCATTACCAGTTGTGTATGCCGTGTGCACCATTTGGAAACCACACAAAGTCTACTGCAAATGATATGGCCACGCCAGCCGCGTATCCCAATAGGACGCCAAATACGATGGGCTGAGTCTTGCGGTAGAGCTCTATACCACCAATCTTAAGCAGCAGCCATTTGATCAACCAGACGAGGAAAATTGAAGCGATTTCCAGAACCAGGATTTCGGCGTAGGCCACGGTGTATCCGATGGGATGCAAGGGCCACCAGGGAAATCGGTAATGCATGAACAGCAATCCGGACGTAATCAGGCCGCCTATGCTCAAGAAATACAATTCTACGTTGGTCATTTCCGTAGCATTGCTTTGCCAGGTTACGATCTGATCGTAGAACGCGCTCACATTCATCGCCGCCACATTATGCGCTCCGGTCCCGGTTGAACCTACGTAAACAGCATAGCCGATCGTTACTATGAACGTAATGACCATGGTTGAAGCAATCACCCCAAAGAGACCCTTTTTGCCGCGAACGACCGAATCTGCCACCTTCAGACTGTGTATAAGCGACGATAGCCCCATACCACGATGATTGTGGGCTATGGCGTGCCCCAGACCCAATGCGGTCAGATTCGAAGATGACAGGTTCGAGGATCCCATGGCGACCACGGTGAACTCATTGGAGTTTACCGGCAGGTCGAGAAAGACCATTCCTGTCTCGGCCACAATTCGTGCTACACCTACGTACAGTAGGAGAGTCACAGCCAGAAACATAGACACCACATCTAAGGTCATTCCGGTTTGGTTGAGCCAGAAACCGATATAGGCCAACCCTCCACCGAGCCCAATAATCGCGGTCCGATAGGAAAATAGCTCGTCTGAATCGTCGACATGAGGCCTCCGGCCAAACGCCTTGCCTATGACGTCACTCAAATGGTGTCGTGCCACCCAGAAACCCCACAGTACAAATACCCAGAAACCTCCGAAATGCTGCGCTTTAACGGCCCATGTGGCGCCCCCCGCGCCTCCACTGGCGGAAATCCCGACCTGATTGAGCATGCCTATTTCCAGAATGGCGATCAGGTAGAAGAACCAGATACTGAAAAGCACACTCAGGTCCGCGAAGAAAGCGAAGCACATGGCAAAAATATTGAATTGAATCGTGATGGGAGGTATCGACTGGCTGACCGCGATGGTGGAGCGATACTGGGTCCCAATGGGTATGGCGGGTACCCATTGAAAATAGCTCAAACAGTTCCACAGCAACAGGGCGAGCGTGACGGAAAACCCCATGAAGAACAATCTT
>JABIQT010001146.1 GCA_018667995.1 Candidatus Latescibacterota bacterium | reverse complement strand
TGGTCGGCCGAGGATCTGGCATCTTTACTCTACGATTCACTTCACGATAAGATACTTCCACTTCCCGATGAGACGCTTGTCTATCCAGCCCACGGTGCCGGATCCCTCTGCGGCAAGAACCTCAGCAAAGACACCGTGTCGACTATTGGTGTTCAGCGCGCGTACAACTATGCACTCCAACCTATGACCAAAGAGGCCTTCATAGGCGTCGTCACCGCGGACCAACCAGAGTCGCCAGGGTACTTCGCCTACGACGCAGAATTCAATCTTTCCGAGCACAGTACACTGGACCAGGTGTTGAGCAGAGAGCTCAATCCATTGACCCTTGAGACCGTGATCCAGAAACAGAATGAAGGAGCTCAGATTCTCGACGTACGAGACGGTACCGATTACGAGGGGGGCCACCTATTGGGGGCGATGAACATTGGATTGGGGGGTCAATATGCAAGTTGGGCTGGAACGCTACTGAACCGTAGCAATCCCATCATCCTGATTACCGAGCCGGGCCAGGAGGAAGAAGCCGCTATGCGCCTGGGACGCATAGGCTTTGATCATGTAGTCGGATTCCTGGACGGCGGAATGAGAGCGCTCGATGGGCGTTCAGACTTGCTCCGTCAGATCGACCGCATCACAGCTGCGGCACTCTCCGAGAGATTAGCCGTTCCGGAACCGCCGGTGATCGTAGATATTCGGGCTCCAGGGGAAAGGGAACAGAAACGAATAGAGGGAAGTCTGCATATTCCGCTCAACCACCTTCGGGAACGACTCGAGGAAATCCCCAGAGATCGAACTATAGTTGTTCACTGTGCTGGTGGATATCGTTCAGCCATGGCCGTCAGTATCATGGAGCAGGGCGGGATGGATAACATGATGGATATGGTCGGCGGAATTGCAGCCTGGGAGGCCGTCACCGGGAAATAGTCGACTGAGGCACTACTTATACATTGGCACGTCGATCTCCATGAGGTCACGTGCCATTTTTGTATTAGGAAACACGCTCCGTGCCTGTAGCAGTAGCGGTCGATCATCCAGATATCGATTGCTTACGTGGGTCAGAATCAGTCGCTTCACCTGAGCGCGTTTCGCGAGCCTGGCGGCCTGCACCACGGTAGAGTGTTTTTTGAGTTTAGCTTGGTCGCGCAAGTCATCGTCGAACATACCATCATGCACGAGCACATCAGCGTGGTGCGCCAGTAACGCTACCTCATCACAGGGCCGTGTATCGGTGGCATATACAATCTTCCTGCCCCGGCGGGGCGGCCCAAGAACATCATCGGAATGGACTTCTCGACCATCATCGAGCATCACGGACTCCCCTGCTTGAAGCTGACCGAACAGGGGACCAGGTTGAACTCCCAAACGCTTGGCTTCCTCCGTCAAGAATCTCCCGGGGCGCTCGTTCTCCCTCAACCCGTAAGCCAATGTGAAACAACTGTGGTCGGCCGGACTGCAGTCGATACCCAGTTCATCGTCATCGAAAACTGTTCCGCCTGTTGTCTCAATCACATCAAGATCAAAGGAGTGCTGAAACCCGAGAAATCGTCTGTTGCATTCAATGAATTCTCGAAGGCCCTTCGGGCCACACAGAATCAGTGGCTTCTCCCGAGGCACTTGGCTCAAGGTCATCAGCAGTCCGGGTAACCCCATCACATGGTCGCCATGTAGATGAGAAATGAAAATCCCTTCCAACTTACCAATGGAGAGCTTTGCGCGAACAATCTGCGTCTGGGTTCCCTCACCGCAATCAAAGAGAAACAGCTTGCCGTCGCACTGGATCGCGGTGGCGGGCAGATTGCGGGTAAGAGTCGGGATGGTGCCGCCCGAACCCAGAATTGTAACAGTAATTACCATAGTATCGTTACATAGATCCTAGACATGTCTGGCCGAAGCAGAAGACGCCTCAGTCGCACAATCGATGGAGCTGAATTACTCCTGCTTGGCACGCACAATAGCATCCGCCACGCGCGCTACGCGCGCCATCGCCTTCACATCATGAACGCGCACGATATCAGCACCCCCCGAGATGGCCATGGCGACTGTCGCGGCAGTGCCCTCCAACCTGTCCAGCTCCGATAAATCCAGGATCTGGCCGATAAACCGTTTCCGCGACGGCCCGACCAGTACCGGGCAGCCCAAAACGTTCAATCTCTTCAGATCCTTCAAAATTAATAGATTATCACTGATCCGTTTCCCGAACCCTATGCCTGGATCAATGATGACATTTCCCATTGAGACACCAGACGCATGGACAGCCTCTATCCTCTGGGACAGCCAGTCTGATATCTCGCCTACGGTATCGTTGTAAGTAGGATTCTGCTGCATGGTAGATGGCGTTCCCCGGGCATGCATGATGACGACCGGTAGACCGGACTCGGCAACTACCTCCACCATCAGAGGATCTGCCGTAAGTCCGCTGACGTCATTCACAATCAAAGCGCCTGCCGCCAATGCCTGACGTGCCACCGGCGCTTTTCGCGTGTCTATGGAAATCGGCACGTCCGTCAAATCGCATATGCGTTCTATGACGGGTATGACCCGCGCCAATTCTTCCTCCAAAGACACGTTGTCTGCACCGGGTCGTGTAGATTCGCCCCCTACATCAATTATATCGGCGCCTTCCGCAACCAATT
>JABIQT010000713.1 GCA_018667995.1 Candidatus Latescibacterota bacterium | reverse complement strand
TGCACAGACGTCAGATCAGGCACCGGAGGCCATTCTAAAAGCCTACGATTTCCTCTCCGACGAGAGAGATTCACCTAAGATCGGCCGTAAATTGAAGGAGATCTCTGGTCTGGCGCTGACGACAGACGGCCGCCTGCTCGCACACGGCGATGAAAAAGCTGTACTTTATGAACTTGGATATGACGGATCGGCTGTAAAATCATGGTCACTGACCGATATGAAGAAGCCGGTATCAGACGACTTCGAAGGTGTAGCCGTAGCCGATAACCAGATATACCTTGTTACCAGTTCGGGCCGTCTCTATGAATCCCTCGAAGGAAATGACGGGGAACAAGTGCTTTACACGGTCTATACCACAGGTGTCGGCCGCGACTGCGAGATAGAAGGACTGGCCTATGACACCGTCCGTGGACACTTGCTACTGCTCTGCAAGGATTCGCGCAAGCATGAGATGGAAGGTAAAATAGGAATCTACCGATGGTCGGTGCGGTCAAGAGCGTTGGTATCAAATTCGCACGAATTCCTACCATTGGGCCTAGCCGCTAAGACATTATCAGGTAGGAAATTTGAACCTTCAGGCATAGAGATTGACCCAACGACTGGCCACTACCTGATCATTGCCGCACGCCAGCACGCCATAGTAGAGCTCGCACCAGATGGGCAGATCCTTGCCACGGTACTACTTCCTAAGGATCATCACCCTCAGGCTGAGGGAATAACAATCGATTCATCCGGACTTCTGATCATCGCCGACGAAGGTGGCGGCAAACTAGCGAGAGTGAGTTTCTACAGAAGAGCACCCAGATGACCGATGATATCCCTGCCGGGCGGCAAGGGCCTGGCCCATAGTTCGCAGCCAAATGAGCTTTCACAAAGTTGACGACAAGCACATGTTCTTCACGTTAGATCGATCCGGATCGGAAAGACACGTCCTTTAAGAAGAGAAATGCCATCCCTGTGTCACCACAGTTCATTCGGAAATTGGAACACTGCACAGTCAATCGGGAGTACAACAAAAATCCAGTACGGAATTCATACAGGAGAATCTATGTCGATATTGTCAGGAACCGCCAAGCAGGAAACGGATGCATTTATTAACGGGCTGATCAAACGAAACCCAGGCGAGCCAGAATTTCAACAAGCGGTGCAGGAGGTCGCGGAGTCGCTGATGCCGTTCATCTGCGACAACAGCAGATACAAGGATGCCCAGATTCTGGAGCGCATGACCGAACCGGATCGTGTCATAATATTCCGTGTCTCGTGGGAGGATGACCAAGGGCATGTTCGGGCCAATCGAGCCTGGAGGGTTCAGTTCAATAATTCGATAGGCCCCTATAAAGGAGGCATGCGTTTTCACCCTTCGGTGACATTGAGCGTACTCAAATTCCTTGGATTCGAGCAGGTTTTCAAGAATAGCCTTACCGGCCTCCCCATGGGCGGGGGCAAAGGTGGGTCCAACTTCAATCCCAAAGGCAAGAGTGATCGAGAGATCATGCGATTCTGCCAATCACTCATGATCGAACTGTACCGCCATATCGGCGAAGATACGGATGTTCCAGCAGGAGACATTGGGGTTGGCGCCCGGGAAATCAGCTTCATGTTCGGACAGTACAAACGTCTGGCAAACCGATTCGTCGGAACCCTTACCGGGAAAGGTCTGGCATTTGGCGGCAGCCTGGTACGTACCGAAGCCACAGGCTACGGCGCCGTCTACTTCATGCAGAATATGCTGGAACACCAGGGACAAGGGATGGATGGAAAAACAGTCGCCGTCTCGGGTTCAGGAAATGTAGCACTGTACTGCATCGAGAAAGCAACTCAGCTTGGTGCTAAAGTCATTACCGCATCCGATTCCCAGGGGTACATTCATGATCCTGACGGCATTGATCCCGAAAAACTAGCCTGGTTGAAGGATCTGAAGGAGGTTCGACGCGGAAGGATCCATGAGTACGCGGAACAGTACAGCGGAGCATCCTTCCACGCCGACAAGCGTCCCTGGGCAGTGCCGACAGACCTGGCCTTTCCATGTGCGACTCAGAACGAGCTGAACAAAGATGACGCTCTGACCCTCATCGAAAACGGCGTAATCGGGGTGGCGGAGGGTGCCAACATGCCCAGCACGCTCGATGCCGCTTATGCCTTTCTCGATGCCAGAGTGCTCTTCGGTCCTGCCAAAGCCGCCAATGCCGGCGGAGTAGCTGTCTCGGGGCTTGAACAGAGCCAGAATGCCATGCGTATAGCCTGGTCGGCCGAAGAAGTAGAATCACGACTCAAAGACATCATGACAGGCATTCACAGCAAATGTTTGGATTATGGCACAGATAATGGCTACGTGAACTACGTACGCGGTGCCAACATCGCCGGATTCGTCAAGGTCGCGGACGCCATGTTGGCATACGGCATCGTTTAGGTAGATTGATGGCGGTGTGGACTACTTCGCCCTCAGAGCCACTCGCTACTTGTAGATATACAGTACAGGTACGACCAACCGGCTCGGAGATCGACGACTGCCTCCCATATCATAGAAGCTATTATCGGAGGGAATCAGTTCATACGGTGCAAGAGAGTCAGGTTTGGCGCGCCGGTGCACCACAGGAACCTCGTGCCTTGACAGTTCATTGAATCGTGTAGCGAAATGCCAGCGTACAGACTTTGACATATACACGTAAGGAAAGCGATAAATGAAAGCATCTGATCTGTTCATAAAAGCCCTGGAAGCAGAGGGAGTAGAATACATATTTGGAATACCGGGTGAGGAGAATCTGGACTTCCTGAATTCGTTGAGAGGATCCAGCATAAAATTGATTCTTACGCGACACGAACAAGGCGCGGGATTCATGGCGGCAACATACGGGCGTCTTACCGGTCGAGCAGGCGTATGTCTGGCCACTCTGGGGCCGGGAGCTACCAACTTCGTTACGCCGGCTGCCTACGCCCAGCTCGGCGCCATGCCCATGCTGATGATAACCGGGCAGAAGCCCATCAAATCAAGCAAGCAGGGCCAGTTTCAGATCG
>JABIQT010001145.1 GCA_018667995.1 Candidatus Latescibacterota bacterium | reverse complement strand
TGATGAGCGACCCAATAGAGTACTCCTCAGAACCTTTTGCAAAGGTTTTTCTGGCAGAACGAACCTTGTAGCCGGCATCCCACAGACGAGCCAGCGCTTTAGGAGCCGTCCGTTGGCGCCAATCGATCACGTACGCATAGGAGCCTTCGCGCGTCAAGCCACTTTCTCGGGTTGGGCTCGTCGTTACGGCTTCCATAGCCACCCGAGGAGCCTGCTTGGTCCAGGCCGCATCCAAATTATAGGCAAGAGGAATGGACCATGTAGACATATCGTACATGTCCCAAGACTCGATTTCCATTTGGCGCTGCATCAGCGTGTTGACTAAAACATGTCGTGCCTGATCGGCCTGAATGATATAGGTACCCGCCTCAAAGGTCTCCCGGTCCTCCGATGCATCCCAATAGTCGGATGCTGTAGTCGTAAACGACTCGGTTGAACGATGTATTTCGACTCCGTGACGCATCAACAACTCAATTACATCGGTAACGTATCCGTTGCCATGGTCCTCTCTCAGCAAGTAAGCCTTGGTCGCATTGTTCGTCGTGGCCGGATTGAAAAACTCACGGAAATAAGTTAGCAACGCGGAACGGTGTTCAACCGACGAGCGCACGATGGCCATGGAAGTGGCAAAGTGATCAAACGCCCGCTGGCGTAACGTCAATATGTAGCCGTCATTCGTTTTCACTGCTCGTCCACCACGACTGTGCCCTCCCTGCTCAGACAACATGCCGATGGCACCAAGAATGCTCGGATACGATGATCCATATCCTGGGTAAAAGAACTCAAAAGATTCCCGCGTGAAATAATTCACCTGATTGCGGGCCAGCGCTTCGCCGCTGGCCCGTCCAAATACATCGGCCCAAGAATCATATTCTTTGGGCAGATTCAGATTACGGGGTGCCTTACCCGGCATCGTGAAGTAGTTATTGTTGAACCCCTGTTCGTGATAATCCATGTGGACCTGTGGGAGCCACTCCTGATACAGAGCAATTCGACCCTGAGATTCAGGGTGCACCAACCATACCCAATCCCGGTTAAGATCAAACCAATAGTGATTTGTCCGACCACCTGGAAACGGCTCCGTATGCTCCAGATCAGCAGAGTTTTCTCGTACTACGTTACTCTGCATGGATTTATACCAATACACATACCGATCCCTTCCATCCGGATTAATGGTTGGATCAATGACAACGACCGATTCCCGCAGCAGGCTTTCAATTTCCGGACTTTGGCCTGAGGCCAATAAGTACAACACCTCCATGGCAGATTCGGTAGAGGACGGCTCATTACCGTGCACGTTATAACTAAGCCAGGTCACAATCGGGTTGTTCTCAATCAGCGTGCTGGCTTCGTCAGCCGAAGTTGCGGGATCTGCTAGTTTCAGATTAGCCGCCTGGATTTCATCAAGGCGTGCGTGATTCTCGGGAGAGGTAACAAACAGAGCAAATAGTGGTCTGTTTTCATACGTGCGCGCATATTCAGTAATCGAAACACGATCCGAGGCAGCGGCAACCGCCTTAATGTACCCGACGACATCAGCATACATCGTGTATTCCTGTCCCGTCTCATAGCCGAGGTAGGTTGCTGGGGATGGAATGGCCGCGTTGCGGGCCACGTCGGTTTCGAACTGGAAGTGCTCTGGAAGGAGTTCGACTTGGGCAGACGCGGTAGTAGGAAGACTACCAGCCAGAAGGAGGGCAATAAAGACAAGGCGTGTGATCATGAGATAATTCGATAGAGTGGGTGCACACGGAAAGAAGCAAAATACACGCAAATCCCGATAATACCCGACAATCTTATCAGTGCTGAGAGATCACTAGTTTTTGCATGGTTCGGCGCTCACCAACTCGAATAGATATTAGGTATACACCTGAAGCAAGCCCGTGCGAGTCTAACTTTAGATCCTGCGTACCGGAGTTGATGTATCCCAAATTTTGGAACCTCAATTCCCTGCCGCTGACATCCGTAATACGAATCTCTGATTGCCCTGGGAGTTCACTGTTCAAACGTAAGTTAAAAGCACCCTGAGATGGGTTGGGCCAAATTACTGCGTGCAGATTCTCAGGAAATACCCCACTTTCAACTGCATCCAGGACCGGAATAGAAAAGCCTCGTTCGACCAACGCTAACTCCAACTCGTCACGATAAAGACCACCAAAGAGCGCCTGTTCAGTTGATAAAAGATCCACGATGGCCTCAGTAAACTGAGATTCATAGTTATGAAGCCGAATGGCTTCGAGAACCAGTCGATCCGACACATCAGCACCCACTCCCTTCCTGAAATCCCAAAGCATCGCAGCCCAAATCATCCCCCAGGTGTACTGCAGTTCATAGTTCGGGTTGTTGTAAGACTCTTTACACTTCCCGTCAAATACATGAAAACG
>JABIQT010000931.1 GCA_018667995.1 Candidatus Latescibacterota bacterium | reverse complement strand
TCGTTGTACTTGGCACCGGTGTTGATCACAGAAACGCACTCAACCAACTTGCCAAATGGGATGCCACTGCCGTAATCGCGAATGGAAACGAGATCTCCCTCTACATCGACGTCGACGCGATTACCATTGCCCATCATGAACTCGTCTATCGAGTTGTCCACGACCTCTTTCAACAGAATATAGATACCGTCCTCGGGATCCGCACCATCCCCCAGTCGCCCGATGTACATACCTGTACGTAATCTGATATGCTCGAGAGAGGATAGCGTCTTAACTTTACTCTCATCATAGACATAGCCACTGGAGCCATTGGCAGCAGGCTTACGGCGTTTCGGCTTGGGCGGATCCAGTTCCTCCTCTGAAACTACGTCCGAATCCACAGAAGCAGGGGCGGTTGATCCATTCACACCAGCGCTACTACCGTTTTCGTCAACGGCATGATCAGAAATGTTAGGCACATCAGAGCCGGAAGTTGGCAGAAAGTCGAGTTGAGCCTGTTCGGCTTCGGAGGGCGTACCTGTGGAATCAGCCATGTTATTCATCCCTTTCGCAGCGAAAACACCTGCGGAAAGAACCGCACAGTATTACGGAATGCTTACTACATGTCGTGTTATAACTCATTAGTGGACACAATATATCGACTCAATTCGGGCATGTCAAGCAACAAGGCTTATCGTTTGTTTAGTAGTTACCGGAAATCTCATTAAATACCCCCAGATCAAGCATCTGTGAACCGATTCACTGGTCCTGCCGGTGAGTAACGGGCCCGCGGTCACCAAAACCGTGGTCAAGCGCGCGATCAATCATAGGGCGTCTCCGCAACCCGGCCGTTCGGATGAGCTGGTCGCTGTAAAACCGCCCCCAGCTACGCGTCTCACCCTCAAGGAAACGGTGTAACCACTGGTAGTGCTCCAGATTGCCTGACTTCGACGCATTCTGACAGCAGTTAATGTGAATTGCCCTCCGGCCGGCCCTGCTAGTCAGTGAAGCATGATATACCTTGTGGTTCATGAACAGCACGTCACCGGGTTCATTAACGATCGAACACCTCGCGGTCACTGCGTCAGCTGCGATCCCAAGATGGTCTATCGTCTGACGGAGAGCCTCCCGATACGGCGTATGATGGCTACCCGGGATCACACTGAGGCACCCGTCGTCTGTCCCAAGCGGATCGAGATAGAGCGCCGCCCGCATGGACGTCATTCCCTCAGGTGCAACTGCATCCGTATGCCAGGCCGTGCCACCAGCATGGATAATACCCTCGGACAACGTAAAAATGAAATCGTCACCGAGTATCTGGCCAAATGGGGCCATGATTCGGTCATCGTCAAGCAAAGGATAGAATGACTCCGCATCGTAGTCAAAGAAAGGAACGACCTGCTGACGCGATGCGGAAAATCCACGTTCGTCCTGTGATAGTTCAGGACATTCGGCCCCTCCACGTGCGCTTCTCATGGCTGCATCGAAAGCACCCGATAGCGAGGCCATGTAGGACTCGTTCAGAAGTTTCCGACAACATACAAAGCCGTAAGTCTGAAAATGGTTAACCTGCTCGGGCGTCAACATCAATCGGCTCCTTGAATTGGGACTTGCCTATTTCATTGCCACGGATGTTTTCTGTTGGATCCCCAAATGTCAAGTTCTATCGCATCAGCGGGGCACTGTGGCCCAATGCCCAGCTGCGTAACAAGGCCCAGATTGCGCCGCGTACTTAGATCGTGTTTTAGCGCACAATCACGATCGAATCTGACCCGGGCGACCTCTTTGTGGGACATCCGGCTCGCGGCACTCCAAAATGCGAAAAGAGTCCATGCGTTATTATGGAACTGCCCTGGCTCATTCTATTTTGGGCTAATATGGCCGTTATCGGCCAGGTATATATCACAAATGGCCAGTAGCCGTTCCCCGCGAGAATAGGCCCATGCCGCATCGTGACAATCTTGACGCCTCTTAATTACGCGCTAAGAACAGCTTAGAAAAATTGACGACCAGGAGGCAGACTTTGGCACAGAAATTGATTTGGGTAGGCGTTGTCCGAACTGCATAGAAACTATAATCCAAGGAGCTCTGATGCTATTTCTGTTCTCTATCCGTTC
>JABIQT010000320.1 GCA_018667995.1 Candidatus Latescibacterota bacterium | reverse complement strand
CTTCATGGGGTCGAGCTTGATCTTCTCAATCGCGACCGGTTGGTCCGGCTGGGCGTGGGGTTCCGCGGCTCCATTACTGGCAGCTACGCCGTTTTCGCTTCGCTCTTCAGGTCCATGTCGGCGATCGGGCAAGGCCTTCTCGGCGACGTCCTTCATCTTCGCCAGGTTGATCGGCTTAAGGACATAATCGTAGGCCCCTTTTTCGCGGGCCTCAACCTTCGACTCATAGGACGCAAAGGCGGTCATTATAACCACTCTGGCGTCCGGATTCTTCTCTCGTAGATGAGGAAGTGCCTCCATGCCCGTCATATTCGGCATGTTCAGGTCGAGGAAAATCAGATCGAAATCGTCCGTGTCGACGGTTTCGACGCCGATCCGACCATCTGCAGCACTTTTTACACTGCAACCATACTGTCCGAAGAATTGCGTGACGATATCACGAATGCTTTCTTCGTCATCTATTACAAGGATTCTTGCATTCTTGCGCATATTGGTTTCCAGCGGCTCACCCAAACTGATGGCCTGGTGTTGGATCCTAAAACGGTTCGTTCGTAAATCGTCGAAGTTTACGATATAGGGTACGTACGCTGATGCCCAGCATGCGAGCCGCCTCTTCGCGATGTCCGCCCGTAGACTTCAATGCCTTAAGGATCAGATCGTCCTCTGCCGTCTTTAAAGTCAGAAGTGAAGCTTCGTTGGGCATGGCAAAATTATGCACAGGCTGAGCGATCTCTGGTGGCAAATCAGATGCCAGAAGGGTCTTCTTGTTTCCTATTACGAGCGCCCGCTCCACCACGTTTCTGAGTTGGCGTACATTCCCTGGCCAATCGTATTTCATCATTCAGTCAAGTGCCTCATCTGCCACGGAAACCAACTTGCTCGGATCGGACGAGGCGAACTCTTCTATAAAGTGATGTACGATTGCTGGTATATCATCCGGACGCTGTCGTAAAGCCGGAACCGGAATATTGACCACGTTGAGTCGATAGTAGAGATCCTTGCGGAAGACGCCCTCTGCCACTCGGTCTTCCAGCGATACGTTGGACACAGATACAAAACGGATGTCCACCTTCATTGTATCCGTGCTACCGACTTTCTTGAATTCGCCTTCCTCAATTACCCGTAACAATCGCGACTGAAATCCTGGAGACGAAGAGTTGATCTCATCGAGCATCAGCGTTCCGCGATGCGCTTTCTCCAGAAACCCAACCTTGTTAAACTGGGCTCCCGTGAATGCCCCTTTCACATGTCCATAGAGTTCACTTTCCACGAGATTATCGTTGAGGCTGGCGCAGTCAACAACGACGTAGTCGCGGTCGCAACGCTGTGAGCTCGTATGCAGTGCTTTCGCTATGAGCTCTTTTCCGGAACCGCTTTCGCCTGTGATCAATACGTTACAGTCACTGTCAGCAAGTTTGAGCACCGTATCGAAGATGGCCTTCATCTGAGCGCTTTGGCCAATAATGTCATTCATGAATTGCTGTGAAATCAGATCGCGCCGTAAGCGTCTGTCGCGGCGGCGCATTGTATGGCGTTCTTCCAGGTTGGTAATGGATTTACGAAGTTCGATCAGGTCGAAGGGTTTGGGGAGGTAATCACGAACGCCCAGGCGTAAGGCCTGAATGATCGAGTCGCGATCCGAGAAGGCCGTCATTACGATGACTTCTATCTGTGAATCGTAAGCCTTCAGTTCCGTTGCCAGTGTCAATCCATCCATCTCCGGCATACGGATATCGGTGATTACCACATCGGGATTGATGCGCTTCGCCAAGGCCAGTGCCGCAGCACCATTTATGGCATTCATGACATCGTACCCTTCGGCATCGAGATACGTCGTAACGATTTCCAGAATGGACGCATCATCATCGACCACCAGAATTCTTAAGCGTTCTGACTCATGGGTCGGTATTTCTGTCATTTCTCACTCCCGTTTGATGGGCACCGGGTGATGTAGCTTCCTTATAATTACCCGTTATTTGCGCACCAGTCTTTGGCCTGTATTCTGTGCGCGTGTCGTAAATGTAATGTCATCCATGACAACTCTAATAATACGAGAGATTCATTTGTAAGCCTCCCCATTTTAGGACCACTGATAACTTAGTGTTTCCGGCGGGTTGTTGGCGATGAGATACTCCGCTGGTGTGAGGTCGCCAAGTGATTCATGTCGTCGCTGTTCGTTGTACTCCTGTATCCAGTTTTCGGTGATCTGACGAACTTCGGACAGCTTCTTGAATAAGTCACAGTTGAGTACTTCAGTGCGATAGGTCCTGTTAAATCGTTCGACAAAGGAGTTCGGTGGGCTTGCCGGGTTTGATGAACTCCAGGTGTATCTGATGCGTTTCTGCCCAGTCGGCAAGTGCCACGGATATGAACTCGGGTCCGTTGTCCATTCTCAGCCTTTCCGGATAGCCGCGGTGCACAGCCGTTCTTTCTATGGTCCGGATAACTCGTGATGCGGGCAGGTTCAGATCGACCTCGATAGCCAGCGCCTCCCGGTTGTAGTCATCAAGGATATTGAAGGTCCGGAACCTGCGACCGCACACCAATGCGTCGCTCATGAAATCGACTGGCCAGCACCTATTTATGCCGGCTGGCACGGACAGTGGCTCTGGATTACGAGTAGGAAGCCGCCTCTTGCCCTTGCGCCTAAAGTTCGGCCGCAGAAGGCAATAGATGCGGTGTACACGCTTATGATTCCATCTATGACCCTGACGACGCAGCAGTGTAAACAGCTTGTGAAAACCGTAATGAGGGTATCTGCTCACTGCCTTGCTCAGACCATCTATCACAGGATCATCTTTTGTGGTATCTGGCCGGTAGTGGTAAATCGATCTACTAAACGCGATAGCCAGACAGGCCCTCCTGATACTCAGGCCATGCTCCTGGTTCAGGTATTTCACGCGTTCCCGTTTCCGGGCCGGCGCTAAAGGTTTTTTTCTATGAGATCCTTGAGCGCGTGGTTTTCCAGCGAGAGATCGGCAAAGAAATGTTTGAGCTTCCTGTTCTCTTCTTCCAGTTCTTTCAATCGCTTCACATCCGAGGCCTCCATACCGCCAAACTTGCTCTTCCAGTTGTAGTAAGTGGCGTCGGAGATACCTTGCTCGCGGCAAACTTCCTTCACCTGCCGGCCTGCTTCAACAGACTTAAGAATCTTTACGATCTGTGTTTCTGTAAACCGTGACTTGCGCATAAAAAGTCCTCCCTGGACAATAGAAACTATGCCGGAGAACTCTAATTATCAATGGTACAGATTGTGGGGATGGTTACACATTGGGGGGCAAGTTTTTTTTTCCTCTTTTTTGAAATTGGCAGACGTAAAACTAACGTAAAACGTGGATGGTTATAAGAATACGCTAGCTCAAACAGGTTCCAGTGATTGAGAGAATAGGGAATTTTTGACATGCTATTGAGGTCATGTACACTGCTTAATCACCCTAGCGGACGAAGGGGATTACACAGGCAAAGGCACCTCACCAGCCAATTCAGTCCGGATGGGGATGGAGTACTTCCCACGATTAGCCAAGAGGATTCGATG
>JABIQT010000597.1 GCA_018667995.1 Candidatus Latescibacterota bacterium | reverse complement strand
TATTCGCAATATATCACCACTCTTGACACTCCGAGCCACCTATGAACCGAAGGGATCATCTGGCCGCGACCCCATGCAGTACCTCGTTTATGGCCTGTTGATTATCGGAATCACAGCATTTGCGATTTCTCAAACACGGTTCTGGTACCAGGGCGTCTGGTTTTCGGGTGGCCTTATACTATCGTTTCTACTGCTCTCCCTTGTTGCCCGCACCATCATGCGACTGGTCAAATCGAATTTCCCCTCCTCATGGCGATACATTTGGCGACAGGGCCTGGCCAATCTGTATCGGCCTCAAAATCAGACAGTGATGCTCATTCTGGCATTGGGGTTGGGTACATTTCTAGTGACGACACTCTACCTATTACAGACTTCACTTCTGGGGCACTTGACACTCACTGGCGGTGGCAATCAGTCCAATATGGTGCTTTTTGACATCCAGTCTGACCAGCGAGAATCGGTTTTCGAACTGATGTCAGAATATGAACTACCCGTAATGCAGCAAGTCCCGGTAGTAACCATGCGCCTGGCTTCGATCAACGGAAGAACGACCGAACAGATACGTGCGGACAGCACAATTACCATTTCACGGTGGGCGTTGCGACGAGAGTACCGATGTACTTACAGAAGTGAGTTGATTGACACAGAAAGGCTGGAATCCGGTGTTTGGGGACCTACCGTATCAAGTCCGGACGACACGGCCTACGTATCCATGGAGACGGGGATCGCAGAGGATCTCGGCCTACACATCGGTGACGAGGTAGTATTCGATGTGCAAGGAATACCTATTAAAGCGGTGGTGGGAAATCTCCGGACTGTCAATTGGCAACGCATCCAACCAAATTTCTTTATTGTTTTTCCGGAAGGCGTCTTGGAGAATGCGCCGCAGTTTCACGTAGTCGTGACGCGTATTGAGTCCTCTGAGGTGTCCGCCCGTTTTCAGCGTGCGGTGATTCTGGCGTTTCCGAATATCTCGATGATCGATCTGCAGCTCATTCTGAGCACCATAGATGACATAATGGACAAGGTGTCCCTGGTAATCCGCTTCATGGCGCTCTTCAGCGTTGTCACGGGATTGATCGTCTTGATCGGTGTGGTGACCAATAGCCGATTCCAGAGAATTCAGGAGAGCATCTTGCTCAAGACGCTGGGAGGGTCACGGCGTCAGATTCTCAATATCATGATACTGGAGTATCTGTTCCTGGGTGGAATTGCGGCTTTGACCGGAGTCTTGTTGGCCATGTCCAGTGGATGGGCGCTGACCTCACTTGTATTTGGAATTAACTTCGTACCAGTCCTGGGCCCTGTGCTCGCAGTAGTAGCTGTGATAATTATACTTACGATCGGGGTTGGTATGGTGGCTAGTCGGGGAATTCATGATCGGCCACCTTTGGAGATATTACGATCAGAGATCTAAGACAAATCCCGTGATCAGCGTTCTGGTACGTGCACTCTTCTATCGGCGATATCTGTCTTTTGCCTAAAGAACAGGGCCGTATGGCCTACCATTCCTACCATCTCCGCTTGTACGGCATCCTCTATCTCACCGGAGACTTCCTTCTTCGCCTCCCTCAGCTCGAGAAACCGCAACTTGATCAACTCATGATCACCTAGTGCCGCATCTATCGCATTGATTACACTGGGCGACAGACCTGCCTTACCGATCAATATAACGGGGTTCAAATCGTGCCCCAGTCCACGCAGATATCGCTTCTGAAAACCTTTCAATCGCGTCATGTCTCTTTAGCTGCCTTTGCATTTTCGGTGGCTTAATGCACCTATTGCTGAATCCTCTGCAGTACGGGACGTAGAGTTGTCCATACAGTTTCTGCTACGACTGCGTGCCCTTGAGGTGTCGGATGGATACCGTCTGACTGATTGAGTTCCCTGATTCCTCCTACATCCTTTAACAAGAACGGCAGGAGTGTCACATCATTTTCATCAGCCAATGCCGGATAGATGTCTCGAAACGCCTGAATGTACTCGGGCCCCATGTTAGGAGGAATCTGCATACCTGCGAGTATAATATTGACGTCCGGGTACTGCTCACGCGCGCGATCCATGATATCCTGCAGGTTCTGCTTGGTACTCGTCAAATCGATGCCGCGAAGACCATCATTCCCACCTAATTCCAATACCAAGACATCTATAGATCTCTGAAGAACCCAGTCAATTCGTCGCACTCCGCCGGCAGAAGTTTCCCCGCTGAGCCCAGCGTTGATAATGTGGATGTTCCAGCCTTCCTGATTGACCTTTGTCTGTATCAGAGCCGGAAAAGCCTGATCCGGGTCAAGGCCGAAGCCGGCAGTGATGCTGTCCCCAAAGAACAGAACCGTCTTTGCCTCACGTTGTGCCCCTTGGGCATAGGCAAAAGAGGCAGCTATACTAGCCGTGACGGTAATGATCACGAGTAGGCTTCCACCGATGGCGTATTTCGATATTTTCATGACTAAATCTAACGTCTGTGATAGCTTCGAGTTCACGAGCCACTTACTTCGGTAACAATCTGCCTGGCCATGGGCAGACTTACACCACAGGATATGTCGAGGTGTCTGCATCCAGCAATGGTGAACCCACACCCACAGGAACATTTCTCTACGTTCGTACGTTGCATGACTTTCTTTCGATCATCCTCGCTCAAGACGGATAGATCAATACCAGGAATCTCGTTGTATGATGTCTGTTCAAGAATGCTCTTCACGGGTAGACCGGAATTACCGCCTTGAACCATCTCTCCGGTGGTCCCGGCGTTACTCGAAGGAAATGATGGGGGCGTGAGTCGCGGATCCGTTACGGACTGAGTACTATACCAAATTCCACCTATAATCATGGTACAGACGACCGCGAATACACCAATCGTCCAACCGCTTGTCATCAGCCCTGCACCGCTCGAATGCTTCTGATGCGCTACACCACAGCAATTCTTGGCCTTACGACCACTCCCACAATTACAGAGCTCATTGCGTCCTACCTTCTTACTCATATCGCGTCTCCCGTGTAGCCAAAACATATCCAGAGAGTTCTATTATGATGTCAATTATACCCGTTCGCATGTGTCATAATACGGAAACTAATAATCGTGTCAATCCATTTACTTTTCGTGGTCTCTACCGCGCTATATTTTCCCTTGTTTCCCTTGACATTTCGGCATAGTATTCGATTATATCAAAAACAACAATTCAGCTTTTATAACTGATGCTAAATGGAACATTGGGGTCCGTTTTTTCCGATGCTAAACCCGACTGCCGCGATTCACGCAGACCGTCTCGACAGGGACGATCCCATAGCTGCATTGAGAGACCAATTCTATTTTACTGATGAAGATTTCACCTATTTCGATGGCAACTCATTGGGGCGCCTGCCGCTGGAAACGCTACGTCTCAGCGAGGATCTGGTGCGCAGGCAATGGGGCAGCCGCCTGCTTCGTGGCTGGACTGATGACTGGATGGCGCTATCGACCCGCATCGGTGACAAGATTGCGCGACTTCTTGGAGCTCAGGCCGGAGAAGTGGTCGTGGCGGATTCCACATCCGTGGTACTCTACAAGCTGGTGGTGGCCGCACTTCAGGCCCGTCAGGGCCGGTCCCGTGTTGTCACTGATGATATGAACTTTCCTTCGGATCTCTACATTATACAAGCCGCCGTGAATCTGGTCAGCCCAGGCACAGAAATCAAGATGGTACAGTCGAGGGATGATATCACGGTACCAATTGATGATATTCTTGCTCAGATTAACGAAAATACGGCACTCGTTGTG
>JABIQT010000798.1 GCA_018667995.1 Candidatus Latescibacterota bacterium | reverse complement strand
GGTATCCCGTCCCCGTGTAGATATCCCGAGTGTTCCCCTCGTATGTGACCGATCAGTGATCTCATCCCGCGTATAGCGTTCTGCCCCCATGAATTCGTTCGCTCCCGGACTGCCGCCTTGTATTACGAAGTTGGGCGCCACGCGGTGAAATGAGAGTCCGTTGAAGTAACCGGACTTGACAAGTTGCACAAATCTCGCCGTCACGGTGGGGGCATCGTAGGGAAACAGCCTGACGTCAAATGACGTACCTCCTGTTAACTCAAAGATCACCTGAGATCCAGCCATGCTTCTCAGATCTTCGGGGGACGGGACGGACGGACGCTCTCGTGATTGCGGCTCTGCTACATAAATGTCTCCCGTCCAATCACTCAGAATCTTCGCTGCGGCAGCTGCAATGGTGGGATCGAAGTCCTTTAGATAGGGTATTACCTTATCCGCATCTTTCGCGGCGCCTAGTGCGCCCACCGTTCGAAGAAGTGCCAGCCTCGGATCCCGGGACGTGTCACGCAGCTCCGTTGAGATACGGTTCAGCGTGGCGAGAACTTTTTCCAGCGTACCCGTGATCGAAGTACCTACCAGGTTCCTTGCGGCAGTCAGGACGAGTTGATAATCGCTCCGATCGAGAGCTGCCAGGGACAGACTGTCTGCCTCACGGCCAACGAGCGATGAGAGGCCGCGCAATGCCGCCTGTGCCACATTCGGGTGGGGATCGACAGCCATTGCCCGCAGCAGATCGTCCGAACGAAGGGTCGCAGCCGCCCGTGCGGCATACATGCGTACCTGCCACGTGGGGTGACTCGCGAAAGCCACAGCAATTGGCTCAGCCACATCGGGAGCCCTGGTCGCGAGAGACATAAGTCCATGAACAGCCATCTGCCAGGATTCACCATCCGACGTTGAGAGTACCGAACTCAATCTAACGAGCAGAGGCACCGGGTCTTCATGGCGATCTGAGAGTTGACATTCTTCAGCGAGAAGCCCTATGGCCCGTATGGCTACATGCAAATTGGCGTCCGAGCTGGCTATGATAGCAGGACCGCATCCCATTTCATCCCGAAACATGCTCCCGTAGACACGCAACGCCTCGAGACGAACCGAGGCGGCCCCATCCCTCAAGCCCAGGCGAAGCACCTCCGTCCAAGCAACATCATCAGCCGCGGGCGCAATGGCTGTTACTGCCGAGCGCCGAACCTCTGGAACCGGATCAGAAAGCGCTAACTGCACCAATCCTGCCGTCGCAGTCCCGGATACAGCAATAGCCTTCCATGCTGTGGCCCGGACAAGAACAGTGAGAGCCGCTGCCGGATCCTCCTCATTCATCCCATAGAATGCCATGGCTTCCAGTAGAACGGTTGCATCTCTGCTAGGTCGATATTGCTTATTTTGACGAAGGAGAGATTCTAGGCCCAGCACGGCATCGACCACCGACGACACCGATTCATCGCCTGCTGCTCGGGTAATGATTTCCTCGACAGCACTCCGCTGCACATCTGTTTCCAGTGTCAATCGACCAGCGGCTCTTGCTATAGCACTCCGAACCCGCACATTTGGCTCGGTGCTAAAGGCGTCTATCAGCCCTTCAAGAACTTCCACCGAGTCCCTTCCAAAAACCGATTGGGCCATGGCATTCGCCGCCTCCAAACGAACCGTAGGCGCCACATCATTGATCAATACCTCCGCTATTGTGGCTGACAGATCTGGTCTTTCGAGTCGCCCCAAACTCCGGACGGCTATTCTACGGATCGAGGCGTCATCAGAATCAAGCCCCCGCGAAATCGCAGGCACCGGCCCCGTTGCAGGACGCCTGTCTTCCTCCTCAAGAATGCTTTGTAGCAGCACGTCGTCAATTTTATCTATCTGAACATCTTGGATCTGACTGGAGCTTATTCCGCTCGCCAATGACAGGCTGAGTCCCCACACATAAAGACTGTTTAGAATCATAGCGTATCCCTCGAAATTGCTCCATAGTTAGGTGAAGGCGCAAATACTGGACCCAGCCGAAACGGAATGCCGAATAAGCGGGATTGTCAGCGCCTGACGAACGGTTGGTCTATCCAGAACAAACTACCGTTGCCTCGAATTAACGATAAAGCACAGAGAAAGAGAACCCGACTTAGGCCAAGACGCACCAAGCCGGCCTGCTTATAGTTTCTTTCGATGTCGCAACGCGGCTGCAATTATCTACATCAATCAGTCGGCCACTCATGGGAAGCCTGGTCGGTGTAATGCGTATGATGCACCTCCTTGTTATGGCTGTCAATATCTCGATTTGCTTCATGATTAGTTGCACGACAAGAAGTATGCTGAGGGTAACGAAAGGCCAAGATCTCCTCCAGAACCGTGCCCCCTTCAGCAGTGTTCGGCCGCATACAGGACCAAAATCCGAATCGCCTGACCAGGATCGATACCGGGATACTCACCTGCCGAAATGGAATTCAGGTAGAATTATCCATGACTCGTAATTGATCCAGCGAATAACTCGGCGCGGAGAGCAGTGAGAAGGAACTACAATCTAAAATTGACCAGCCAGTCGGGTTCATCCGGACCACCGAGCGTGGCAATCGTAACTTATGTGCCTGACTGCATGCGCTATCGGAGACGATCAGTCATTAGTCTATGACAGCAGATTTCAAATCCTGTTCATGTGCCCCGACTGGTATTCATCGCAAGCCTGATGAAACATGCACCTTCACCGAAAAGCCTCTTGAATCTGTAGGACACATCGGGTTATTATGTAAGCAATCTCATCAAAGCAAGATTATAGGCAGTCGGAAAATGGAACATTCCAACAGGGGATACCATGCCAGCAATTGGTAAGCGGAAAATCGGTAAAACGGATGTATCGGTCACGGAAATAGGATACGGATCGGCCCCTCTGGGTGATCTCTTTGAGGATGTGCCTGAAGAACTAGCTCAACGGACCTTGACAACCGCATGGGACGCTGGGATTCGCTACTTCGACACTTCTCCATTCTATGGATACGGGAAGAGTGAACACAGAGTGGGGTATTTCCTTCGCCAGAAACCGCACGAAGAGTTCATTCTGTCTACCAAGGTCGGTAGGGTATTCTCTGCGGCACCTGACCTACAGACGTTCGATCGCGGCCTTTGGAACAATCCACTGCCTTTCAACTTCTATTACGACTACAGCTATGACGGCATCATGCGCACCTACGAGGACAGTCTCCAGCGACTTGGAATGCATGCCGTGGAACTGTTACTGATTCACGACTTGGACCCGTTCTTCCATAATGAAGCACAGATTCAGGCTTATCTGACCCAACTGTTCACCAGTGGATGGCGCGCTCTTGAGGAACTGAAATCGGCAGGGATGATTCGTGGCGTTGGAGCTGGAGTGAATATGATGGGCATGATTCCCAGATTTCTCGACATGATGCCCCTCGACTTCTTCATCCTGGCTCTGCCTTATACTCTCCTGGATCAGGACGCGTTAGATGTAGAATTGCCTGCCTGTGAGGAGCATGACGTGGGAATCGTTATTGGTGCCGTCTTTGCATCGGGCATACTCGTGACCGGGCCGACCGAGAACGCCACGTACAAGTACGCCCCGGCTACTGAGGAAATCATGGAGAAGACTCGAAACATTCAGCTGATCTGCGAAAGGCACGGGGTTTCGCTTGCAGCGGCGGCTCTACAGTTTCCTCTGGGACACCCCTGTGTGGCCTCCGTGATACCAGGAGCGATTCAGCCTGCCTACGTTGCATCGAATCTGGAGAACTACAGACAGGTCATTCCCGGCGACCTATGGGCCGAACTGAAACATGAAGGCCTACTCAGAGAGGACGCCCCAGTTCCCGCCGGTGAGGGCGTATTCGGCATTTAGTGCCCGTTGCCCATAAGCATGAGGCCGCCTGCAACCAGAATGATGCCGCTGACGATTATCTGCAGTGTCCTGTCAGGAATCTTCTTGGAGAGTCGCGAACCTATGGGCACACCTATAAAGGCACCGACCGCCATGATAATCCCGGTACTCCAGTCAACCTGGCTGCCGGCCGCATAGACCACCGAGCTTATCAACGTCAACACCGATCCGATCAAGATTGATGATCCAACCGTCTGCACGGAACTCAGACCGAATACGATCATAAGTAGGGGGATCAGTAACACACCGCCGCCAACCGATGTGGCTGCGATGAGCCCACCCACCAGTGCACCCAGTATCGCCGCAGAAAGGCCCTCCCGAAAGGACGATTTCACGACAATCTCGTGAAGTGCATTTTTCCGCTCTGCTCCATGCCGATGCCTTGACACCAGATCCCAGATAATGAAGGCAGCCGATACGAGAATTAAGGCTCCGATGAACTGCTTCAGACTCTCCTGCATGGCAGCAAGCGCTGCAGGATCGGATTGGAGATCACCCACGTAGTCGGTTATCAGGAATGCTATCCCCACATTTGCAGGAACGGCTCCCGCCAGAATGTAGAGGCAGATCCGCACGGCGATGGTTTTCTGCTTCCAGTGATGATATGTCGCGGAGAACTTGGTGAGGAAGGAATAGAGATTTGCTGTGCCCACGGCCACTGTAGCTGACATGTCGAACAGGATTACGAGCGCAGGCAGTACCAGAATCCCGCCACCAATTCCGGTCATTCCGATGGAGAAGCCGATAACCAACCCGGTTACCGCCTTCAACAGGACTGCCCAGAACAGGATCATCAATTACTCTCTCAGGATATATTCAAGAAAACCGCGGTACGGACAACCTATGTCTCGCGAAGGGCCCAACGTACTGCATTTTGAAGAAGTCTCTGCACCATCGCATGCTGTAATATCTCCAGCGTGTGACCGTTGGCCAGATATGCTACGCGACCCTCACCGTACTCATAGGCCCAGCCTCCGGCCGACTCACGGCCATCCTTGCCACGGCTCCTCAGCAGCAGTTGCACTCTGTCATAATCAAACCAAAGAAAGTGCTGCTCATCAGTGATTTCGTAATCGTCAATGCCCTGGGTAATGGGGTGATCTCGATCCTCTACAAAAACATCGAACGGCATGACCGCTGGATGGCCTTGATAGTAGCCCCCCATGGTGCGACGGTACCCAGCGTTAGACGGATAGGCCCAGCCCGCGTTATGAAGCGGCATGAACGCCCCTCCCTGAAGCACAAACTGCTCAATGGCCTCCTCCTGGTGGGGTTGCATCCACACCTCATAGGGGGCATCATTGCCATTCGGAAACTCCATACCGTCCCTGAGTATAACGAGCAGGCGCGTGCCTTTAAGCAGATTCTCATCAATCGAGGCAAAATCCGTCGTACACATTACGTCAAGTCCCGCCGCCTCCAATATGGGTCCTATGCCACGAAACGCATCCTCCGCCTCGTGGTATCGGTCGCCTGCCAGCAGAATCGCATCGGTTGCCATGTGATGTCCTTTTAAGTGCCGTGGTCGCCTATTTTGAGTCTACTTAGGAGAAGTGGTCCTACTCGTCGACCATTACGGTCTGGCGGTCACCATCGGAAAATGAGACAAGCATGCGTACCGGCTCCCAACCACTATTGATCGCATTATGGATGACGCCTCTGGGTACACAGATGGTATCACCAGCGGTCAAGTGATAGGATTCATCGCCATACCTGTGTTCACACGTTCCGGAAATAACATAGAGTAGTTCTTCGCAATTGGGATGGTAGTGCACCGGGTTCTGTTCACCCGGATTAATGAAGACCAGCCCTAGCGTCTGCTCCGCATCCGCATGAACTTTGTCGCTACATACCCATTTGATGCCACCCCAGGGGAAGGCGTCTGTGGCTACGTCATCGTGCCGTGTAACTGGACTATCGGCCATAGGATTCTCCATACGGTGTCCGCTCTGGCTGTTCATGCAATCGGTGTCGTCCGGATTCGAAAGCGGTCGTCGCCCCCGAATGCCAGAAGGACGCATTGGAATTTCAGTCTGATTCTGAAGATGCACAGCCTGCAACAGCCTATAACAGCCTGAAATCCGGTGCCATACGCCCGATTGCATCGCGTGCGGGATTGACCAGCAATCAGACGGAATCGAAGCCGGGAGAAGAGCAAGCCAGCTTGATTGAATATATGCCGCCCCCGCAACATCCATCAAGTGAATTATACCGATGGGCTTTCTTGTTAAATAGGAATGGCTGGTGTATATTCACAATAGATAATGACGACCGCCCCCGAGGTGGCCCCGACCAACGAATTCATGAAACGATGAGGGTGCAATATGATTATCGGAAATCCCGATATGTTTCCGGAACTTCAGATCGAAGACGCGTTAGAACGCATGAAAGCCCTGGGATTCTCTGGCGTCGAGATTAGCTCACCTATGATTGATGCCTGCACTACCACAGGACTAAAGCGGCAGTTCGCAAATTATGTGGCCTCACTGGACCTGCGCCTTGTTCGATTGAACACCGCAGGAGCCGATTACTTCACGCCTTTGGGTCACCCGGGTGAGGCAAGTCGTATTCTGGAAGCGCTCAAGGCCGACATTGATGTGGCTGAGATATTTGGTGTAGAACAGTTGACGACTTGGGAAGGCCGGCCGCATACAGGAGTCTCCAAGGTCGATGTGAACGGATGGGTGCTCGACGCCACAACGCGACTCTTTGAACAGGCCACCGAATACGCACGGCCCCGGAATATCCATCTGTCTATTGAACCTCATCCGAAGTCCCTCGGAATGGACGTCGAGTGGCTGAAGCGCCTCTGTGATCGCGTCGACCAACAATTGCTGAGTGTCACCTATGACTGCACGCATTTTGGTGTGGGGCTTCCTGATGATTACGTGGAGGCCGCAAGAGTGCTGGGTAGCTCCATTGGTCATTTTGACTTCTGCGATAGCGACATGGATACTACTGACCTGCATCTGGCGCCCGGAACTGGAAATCTGAATCTGGACGCGATTGTCGAGGCCCTCCGGACCGGTCCCTTCAAGGGAACCTGCAAATTGGATCTCTACGGCTGCCTTCTCCCCATAGAAGGAGCTCGAACAGGAATTCCAACCCTTCGATCGGCCATGGACTTGCTGGGCGTTTTATAGCTGACGACAGAATAGAAACAAACCCTCAAATCCTGTTAACAAGGATATGGACCGCAGCGTCTATGTAATGTTTCAATTTGTAAGCACGATTGCCTGTCTTCAAACCATTACGGGAGAAATAAATGGTTTCCATGTCAACAATAGCGCACGAACTGGCGCAAATCAGGGATCGGCACAAGCAGGGCGAATTGACCATGAAGGATATCGACCAGGTCATTTCCATGGCAGAAAAGGCCAATACAAAGCAGAGCATCCTCTATGTACAGGCAGGATCGACGCATCCACATTCCATGGTTCTGGGACTCAGTATCTACGAGGAAGGCAAGAATCCCGACGCGGTGGATGAAGAGGGTAATCTGATCTACACCACTCTGAAAGATGCGCTCGATGACGGGTGGCGCATCGTGAAGTTCCCTGATATGTCGTTGGTCATGGATGAGCAGAATACGTACGGACTCGGTTACGAGTTCATCCTTGAAAGATGGAGGTAGACGTATGCCTCAGACCCCCTACAACCGG
>JABIQT010000953.1 GCA_018667995.1 Candidatus Latescibacterota bacterium | reverse complement strand
GCGGGTGCTGCAGAGCAAGAGCCACACCTGGGCGAGCATTTGCGGCCGCGCATCCACATACAGAGTTTACGATCACGAGCGTTGTACCCTCGGCCTTTCCCAGAACAGAGTCGACTTCATCTGCCGTATGCATCTCTAGCACACCGAGATCTGTCAGTTCTTTACGCATCGGATCTACCAGACTTGGATCGTAGGCCATAGAAACTCTCCTCCCTAAACAAGTAACTCACTGCACCACCAACTATACCAATTAATTACCCTACACGCTCTAAATATTGAGGCTCGTATTGATCTCCTGCTGATAAGCATTTATTCGATCCTGGAGCACATCCTCGACGGCAACCGCCTGATTCAAGACACCAGATTCCAGAATAGCATAGGAGACGGCGACAGATCGTGCTCCCATCTGACCACCGACCTCTGGAGGCCGGCCGTTGAGAATGGCATCGGCAAAATCTGCATACTCAATGGCTATTATCTTCCGATCAGTTTCCTGGAAAGGTAGATCATATCGCCAAAGGCGTTTTCCGCCAAACAAAGCGGCGGTTGCCTCGTCCAGTTCAAAATCTGGAACGAGATCAAGGATGTTCTCATCGTCCAAAACCGTACCATCGGACAGTGTTAGCACAATCGGATTGCCGGAGCGGTCCGGCGGCAAGTCCAATGAACCTTTAGAACCGTAAATGGCTCGGTGCCAGAAGGCACGGCCATGCGTAGCATGTTCTTCCAGGTACTGGGCAGTAGCGCCATTTGCAAACATTAGTGTGGCATAGGCCGCATCTTCCGCCGTGGCCTCGAAGGTCGCCGGCATATCCCGCTGCCAGCGCTCGTAGACTCCGCCTGGCGATTTACCTTCTACCTTGTCCGGGTCCTGACCGGCCATGGGATTGTGGCGCGTTGGCTCATGCAGCCGTGTCTGCCCGAAAACTGAAGTAATGTCCCCTAGAAAAAACTCCATCATGTCGGAAAAATGTACACCGACGTCAATAAGTACACCACTGGCATTCTTTTGATGTCTCCATACGGAGATCATCATCTGATCCGATCCGCCGGTCGTATTGTGGACCATAAAACGAGGATCACCAATTGCACCACTGTCGATCAGTGCTTTGGCCAAGCGGTTCACTGGATCGCGACGATAATTCTCGGCTACGGCCAGAAGTTTGCCGTGGTGCTCCGCCGAGTCAATCACGATCTGGCATGCGCGAGCCGTTAGTCCCATGGGTTTTTCCACCATGACTTCCCAACCGTGCTCAAATGCAGATACAGCCATCGTGTGGTGATGACGAGGGTCGGTGCAGATATCTACAGCCTGAATTCCGGCTATCTTTCCCAGTTCATCGGTATTGGCTGCCACCACCGGGTCAAGCCCGAAGTGCTCTTTGATCTTACCCGCCAGCGACCGAGCGTTCTCCTCTTTCGGATCACATACGGCCACCGGTTCAAAAGCACAGATACCAAGCCGATTAAGTTCCCCCAGACCGTATAGATGCCGGTGCCCCATTCCACCACAGCCTATATAGGCAAGCTTGATCTTGTTCATATTGGATTTTCCTGTAATACACCAGTTTGAGATTCCCAAGAATTGACGATCCGGCCACCTCGATGATAGGCACAACTACCGGGTGCCCGAATGGGCGTAAACTTATGACCAGGACCTATGTTCTGTCAAGATCAAATGTAGGTCTTCAGGGCACGCGCAATAATAGATTGACAAGCGTTATAGATCTGTGCTTTGTTTGCCTATAAGACGGCCACTTCACATAGATGACATTGATGGAACTAGACAAGGACAAGAACATGTTCAGGACACTATTGAGTCTTATTCTGCTTGTGCTGCTCGTACGTTGGAAGTGGGATGAGTTGCGGGCCCTTCTCACGAGATATATCGATCTTGATTGGGACTATGAGGTCTGGTCTCCTGGCGTTGAATCAGAAAAGACTGAAGCTTTCAAAGCCGCAACAGCAGCTGCTCCGGTAGAGTCTTCGGACCTGGTTTATGTAACATCAGCCGGCACACGCTACCACCAGGCTGGTTGCCGTTCACTTGGCGATGGTGGCCGTCCTGTTCCACTTAATGAAGCCAGAGCCGACTATCAGCCCTGCGGCAGATGCAAGCCGCCCGCATAACTTGAAAGAAGCTGGTCGTACTAGCGGCGTAACCTGTTAGGATTCCCCCCAATATAGCAGACTCCATTATCCCACGATGCCTATCGCTTCGGGACGCATGGCGGCCCATTGCCATTATCCTCAACCAAAGCTGGTCAAGGACGATGGTACCTATCTCAGAATCCCCTCACCAAATCAAAGCAATAGTATAGTTCCGAATATTCGGCATACGGCAATGTGTATGCCGACAGTCCGTCGATAATCACCGCCCAACGCAGTACATTTCTACTCTATTGAGTTTTGCCATGGCAATTTCACAGGATTGACTTATGTTTCTAGCACTTGTATAGTGATTTTTTGAATGATGATTCTGATGCGTTTTACTATATCTATCTCGTTTGGAATGGAGCCCTAAATGTCAGGACACATTCTCCTGGTGGGGAATGATGAGGCCATCACCGAGCGAATCGCGGGCCTGCTAGCCTTTGACGAGGCAGAGGTATCCGTAGCGCGTGGGCGAGATGATGCTCTTGCGCTTCTGGTACAGAAATCCTGTGATGTGGTTCTACTTGAGGCTCACGATGACGCTGGATTCGATATTCTGCGGGCCATCAAAGCGGCTGATCCTGATGCAGAAACCATTGTACTCCTGCCCGGTTGTACTCACGAGCTGGTATCCAAAGTGGCCCGATATGGGGGATTTGACTTCATTCAGATCCCGGATGAACTGCCATTTCGTCTCCGACCAGCTGTCAGGCGGGCCCTGGAACGTAGGAGTACGCTGACCCAATTGAAGTCTCTCAAAGGCCAAGCGCCCGGCTCAGCCAATAGCGACAAGGCCGATGGTGACGCATTCCGCACTATAGCGCACGACGTACGAAACATGATCTCCGCGATCATGGGCTATGCCTCATTGATCGAAATCAAATCGGAGTCAGACAGTCCAATTCTACCCTATGCGGCTCAGATACAAGATCGGTCGCGATCAGCACTAACCTTGACACACGAGTTGCGCGCCATCTCGCAGAATCATCTTAGTCCCTCTGTAACATTGAACCTCAACGAGG
>JABIQT010000920.1 GCA_018667995.1 Candidatus Latescibacterota bacterium | reverse complement strand
GTTGACATCGGTCAGCGCACAGCCAAGAGCATCTCGCTTGACCAGAATAGCCTTCCATTGATTGTGATGGATGATGGCGCTATTTTCAGATATATCCCCTAGCTAATAATTGGGGTCGGAGTAACTGGGGTCGGGGTGAAATTTACAATCGTAAGTTTTGCTCTGACCTCGTTTAGCGTCAAAACTTTCAATATTTGCAATATAGTCATCGCAATCGCACCAGTATGAATACGTGTGCGGGTTTGACTGCAACACTGGCCTATGCCGTTTTTTATTCTTTCTTTCTGTTAACGCGCCATTAACAATTTCACACAGAGTGTACACATGCCTGAAATAGCTCGTTAGCAAGAGTTCCGTAAAGTAGCCCCTGTAACTACCTTTGTATTGGAAACAGGCACATCGAGAGGATTATGAAATGAACAATTTACTCACAAAGATATTCATTCCCATTGTTTTATTTCTCTGGGCTGGACAGTCATTTGCCGTTTGTAAGGTAGGGCTGTATGAGCATACTGAACCGGGAGGCAAAGAGATCATCATCAGTCAAAGCGACTTCCCGAATGGAATTGGACAGACATTTCGGGCTGCACCTAATCAGTGGGAGCGCTCGCTGAGTATCATTGACAAAACCATCTCGGGTGACTTCAACTACAGCACCGAGGATCTTATTTGGATTGGCGGTATAGCGATGAATCCACAGAAAGCTGTCCTGAATGCTGCCGGTGAAAACACCTTCGGCGTTAGGGTAGGATCCCTCGTATATGGTGATTCCTATCTCAATTTCTGTCGATTCTGCTTACCGGCGACAAGGTTGCTGGCTGGGGTAGATGCTGCTGGAAACATAGTCGGCATTGACACTGGTACACAAATCCTTACACCCGAAGGACTCTACGACAAGACATTAGCCCCGAGCGGCTGGGGGCCGACAGATTGGAATGACGAAATTAGTTCCGTGGCGTTTCACGGAGACTGCGAGGGTGCTAGCGTCACACTCTACTGGGACAAAGAGTTCGGTTCACCCTCGGACAGACCCCCGCTGACATTGTACCCCGGCACATATTCCCTAAATTTGAAGAACCACGAACCATGGAATGACGATGTATCCAGCTACCAGGTCTCTTTCGCCGCGCCACCATCGATCGTGCTCACAGGTCCTGAAATAGTCCGTATTCTACCCGGAGGTACCTACACGGAACCAGGTGCAAAAGCTTACAACTTTGAAGGAAACGCGTTGACGGTTATCCCGGGTGGCACTGTCGGAACGGCCGTCGGCACCTATGAACTCAGCTATACGGCGACTGACCACAAAGGGATCAGTTCAAAGACCTACCGCTCTGTCGTTGTTACAAATTGGACGGAGATGTACAACATCCTTGCCAAGGACATCGACGTCGGAGCCGATGGCACCGCCTGGGTCGCGGGCACAGATGGATATGTCCGTAGACTCGGTCCAGCGGGCTGGGAAACAGTGCCCGGTATGGGTTCAGTCGCTAAGATAACGGTGCAGCCCGACGGCAATGCCTGGGTCGTCCAAGGCGGAGGCGGTATATACCGGTGGGATCCGGCGTCCGGATGGGTAACCATTTATGGCTCGCTGGCACACGATGCCGCTATAGGAGCCGACGGCAGTAGATGGATAGTCAACGATACTGATGGAGTCGCTCGCTTCTCTGATACCAATGGCTGGGAGACGATGCCCGGTATGGGCTCGGTCGCTCACATCACAGTCCAGCCCGACGGTAACGCCTGGGTCGTCCAAGGCCAAGGCGGTATATACCGGTGGGATCCGGCGTCCGGATGGGTAACCATTTATGGCTCGCTGGCACACGATGCTGCCATAGGAGCCGACGGCAGTAGGTGGATCGTGAACGACACGGATCGGGTCGTCCGCTTCTCGGACACCGTCGGCTGGGAAGGCATGCACGAGGGCCTCCCTGGACTAGCAAAAAAGATTGCGGTCGACGCGAACGGCAATGCCTGGGTCGCAATGGTAGATGGAAAGGTCTTCAGGTGGGTTGAGTAAGCAGCGACGAGTAATTGGGGTCGGAGTAAAATTTACAATCGTAAGTTTTGCTCTGACCTCGTTTTAATTAGGGTCAGGACCAAGTGCCAGATCCAGATGATTGATATCCTTTCATCGTCGCAGGATAGCGACCTGATCACGAAAAGCCTCAGTTCCCAGAACGAGCCCCGTATTCAGGCAATGCCTGATCTTGTTTATGGTTTCTGCTGGTAGTATCTAGGCAACAATATGTCGATATGCTTTTGCGCGATCCAATTCCCAATTCCCTGTTAACGCGCTATTAACAATTTCATACAGAGTGTACACATGCCTGAAATAGCTCATTAGCAGGCGTTTCGTAGTATCGTCCCTGCAAAACCCTATTCTTACTTGAAACAGGAACGCCGCGAGGATTGAACGATGGATAGAAACTCAGTTACAGATATCGCCGAAAGGCAACTATTAAAAAAGGGCCGTTTTAAAAAGGCATGGCGATCTGTCGCTGGTTTCTCGGCCGCACTGCTGCTCTGTACTACCAGTTTTACCGCGCAGGCAGATAAAGTATATGTGGGTGCTCAGGCCGAAGTGGTCCCAGACTGTTCTGTGAGAATTTACAAACATGCTATCGGTTACACCGATACGTGGTCTGATGCTGCAACATACACATTTGGTGGTCCCCTTACTGGAGAACGGAAGGTTGGCTACGATGCATCAACAAATACAACCTACTACGAACGCGTTCTAATCTACCGGGTGTATGAGATTCCGAACCTGAGTACTATCGAAGCTGGCGGAAAATTCTCGGGTGATCCAACTGATTCAGACACAACAGTCACGATGTTCGAGCAAGTGTCAGCCATCGAAATGAACTGCCCTGGATACCAACTCACCCTCTACGACCAACCAAATTTTAGAGGTAATCGTTACTCGACAGTTGACACCATTGACAATCTAGAGACCGTGCAATGGAATGATCGAGCCCAGAGTGCCCGCCTGGAAGTCTCAAAATACAATAGACAACCGTGTCGCAGCTGTATTTTTGAACATAGTAATAACGATGGTGAAGGGCACTGCGTCGATAGTCACATTTATCAAACACCATTGGTGAACATGGAACTAGGTGGGACCACGTTGGCGAACGATATTACCTCAGTGTCATTTACAGGGTATTGCGCCGGTGCTCAAGTGCGGATCTTCGAAGCCCCCGGTCTGGGCGGTGCCAATTATACGGTTTATGGAAACCAATCGGGTGGAGGGATTTCTAATCTTAAGGACGGTGGCTTTAACGATCGCTCTATGAGTATCGCTTTCGTGTTTAATCAGCCCCCGGTCATGATCCTCAATGGTGACGCGGTGGTCACCATCTCTGCAGGAGAAATATATTCTGAACAATCTGCCATCGCCACCGATCATGAGGATGGTTCGTTGGAGGTCACTTATGATCCCGCCAGCGACCATGCCTTTGATACCTCTATAGCTGGGGCTCACAAAGTGATCTACAAGGCGACAGATTCACAAGGCCTCTCCGCCACAGCGAGCAGAACAGTTATCGTTCAACCTCGCCCCCCTCTTCCCAATTGGAAGGAGCAATACAACATGCTGGCAAGTGACATCGGCGTTGGTGCCGACGGCACGGTAAAGGTCGTCGATCCGGTAGGCCATATCCACACATGGACGAGCTCGGGGTGGGCAGAGAACTACAATATGGGTAGTGGCTCGAGAATCGCAGTCCATCCTGACGGAAATGCCTGGGTCGTCCAGGAAGGCGGGACCATCTTCCGATCGGACACGTCCGGATGGCATGAAGTTTATAACGTCCTTGCCAAGGATATCAGTGTGGGTGCCGATGGCATGGTGAGGATCGTCGATCCGGTGGGTCATATCTTCACGCAGACGGCCTCCGGGTGGCAGGAAAACTACAATCTCGGCACCGCCTCTCGAATCGCGGTTGATCCAGACGGAAATGCCTGGGTCGTCCTGGAGAGTGGTGCCATCTTCCGTCAGACAGGTACATCAGAGTGGCAGGAAGTCTATAACATACTAGCCCGTGACATCGCCGTGGGTCCTACCGGACAAGTGTGGATCATCTCGAAGGACGGCAAGGTCTTCGTCAAGAATGCTGAGTGGAATATCGTTGACATCGGTTCGCGCACAGCCAAGAGCATCTCGCTTGACCAGAATAGCTTTCCATTGATTGTGATGGATGATGGCGCAATATTCAGATATGTCCCGTAGCTAGTAATCGGGGTCACGTAATTGGGGTCAGAGCAAAATTTACAATCATAAGTTTTGCTCTGACCTCTTTTTAATTAGGGTCAGGACCAAGTGCCAGATCCAGTTGATTGATCTCCTTTCATCGTCGCAGGATAGCGACCTGATCACGAAAAGCCTCAGTTCCCAGAACGAGCCCCGTATTCAGGCAATGCCTGATTTTGTTTATGGCTTCTGCTGGTAGTATCTCGGCAACAATATGTTGATATGCTTTTGCGCGATCAGCCGGGTTTGTACCGAGGCGTAAATAATCAGTATGTGGACTCCAGATCTGTGTTGTTTGGCCGAATGCATGGCAACGATAGCTCGACCAGTGGTAGTTCCCGGGGTC
>JABIQT010001023.1 GCA_018667995.1 Candidatus Latescibacterota bacterium | reverse complement strand
GTGGTCCTTTGTATGTTTTCGATAGCTCTGGAGCCACGCAGGCCTCCGTGGGATTTGATGCGGGACCCGCCACGACTGGTCCTGATGGGATAAGACGCCGTCATTTCACCTGGGCGAACCGGGCGGACGCTAATGCCAGTATTAGCAATTCGGTGTTGTCAGACGAGGACGATTGGGTATTCGATTTCAGAAACAACACTCTGACCGGTACCGAAAACACCTCGTACAGTTCGTTTGATGCGACTAATATAGTGCTCGAACAGAAGTTATCCGAAAATGCGGGCCTCGAATTGGCGTATGACAAACAGAACTCGAAAGACGGATGGCTGGACCGAGCGTCTAACCAGGTCAACGTCGATACGAGCGAGTATTTCAACTATTTCTTTGAAACGGAAGACGACGGTACGCCTGTAATGGTTCCTAATCCAAGAGTGGGTAGACCTTACAGGGCCGGCTGGGATAATTTTGCAGACGCCACTTCCGAGCGCGAAGCCGTGCGATTAACCGGCTACTACGATCTCGACTTGAGAGACAGCGAAAATGGCTGGCTGGGGCGTCACGTGTTCACCGGCCTGTATTCCGATCAGTCTCGTGAAGTCTACGAACAATCGGATTCCTATGGTATCGTGTCCGCTGGGGAAATCGAACGGGTTTTGGAGGCGAATCGGAATCGGGGTTACTCAACCGCTTCCTATGACCGGGGAGCGCGGAATGTTCGTTACCTTGGTGCCAAGATAAACGGCATGCCCTCTAGTGGTTCGCTTGCCTCCCGTACGACCGCCGCAACTCCCCGAATTCAAGAGATCTCAGCTGTTATCTATGATAGCACGGCTGATCCTATCTTCGATGGACACAAAGGAGCCTATCGGCAGATTGATGGGTCGCCCCTGGTTCTCAATCCGGTTAACAACGCCTCGATTGACCGGCAGGAGATCGAATCCATGGCTATAACCGCTCAGAGTTATTTTCTGAATGACAGTATCGTTGCCACCTACGGCTGGCGCCAAGATGAAGCGTCTGCCTGGAGGGATGATTTTCCTGAATTTACGGCTGAAGCGATTGCCCTTCCGGAAACGCTGGAATTGGGCAGTACTCCCGATAATACGGCCAAAGACGACGTCTTCACCTGGGGCGTGGTCGGTCACCTGCCTAATGAATGGATGCCAGCCGGAATCGGAATAAGCGCCCACTATGGCGTGTCCGAGAACTTCGTGCCTTCACCGGGGCGCATTACGATCTTGAATGAGCCACACGCCAATCCGGCAGGCGAAACGACTGAATATGGCTTCTCCGTCGAATTGCCTGACCAAAACTTCTACGTTCGTTTCAATTGGTTTGAGACTGTTTCAGCAAACCAGACCGATGGTTCCATGGGTAACGGAAGCATCCCGAATTATGAACGTCTGTGGTACAACGGCGTTCGCAGCTCTCTGCAGGAGCTGGAAGAGCGGGTTCCTGGCGATGCTTCGCAAGGGTACTGGCCTAACAACATCGGCTGGGAGGATGCCTACACGGTGCCTCCTCAGGGTATGCGTGAAGCATTATGGACTCCTGTTGATCCAGGTCCGGGTGCAGGGACTGCCGTATCGGTTTCCGATCGCGGGAATCCGAACGTGACCGGCGTATCCGACTTTTCTTCGGAAGGCATGGAAGTCGAGGGTGTCTGGAATCCGACAAAGAATTGGACGGTCATGTTCAACGTGGCCCAGCAAAAGGCCATTAAGACGAATGTTTTGAAATCCTGGCAGGCGTACTTTGATATCCGCGAGCCGCAATGGCTGGCCATGGGAGATCTCCTATCGCGGCCGAACACGTACCAGAATTATGACGATTTGAATGATAACGGCATGCCGGATCCAGGAGAGCCCTCTACGGCTACGACGATTTTTAAGCAGACTCGATCCACCCAGTGGGGACGCCTCCTCCAGAACACACTTAGAGAAGGGGCTCTCTTGGATGAAGTCCGTGAGTGGCGTTTCAATATCGCTACCAGTTATCGCTTCGACGACGATAGCGCCTTAAAAGGCTGGGCAGTTGGTGGAGGTTACCGCTGGCAGGATGAAGTGGGTGTTGGTTTCCGAAACGGATTTCTAACTGATGACCCTCGCTTACCGGTGGGCCTCGATGAAATAGCGGTCGCCGATGTGACTCAGCCACTTTACGGCCCAACTGAGGCGAACCTCGATCTCTGGACAAGGCATACGCGCATGATTATGGACGATAAGGTCGAGTGGAGATTGCAGCTTAATGTTCGTAATGCTCTGAATAACGATGATCTGATCATCACACGGAAGTCCGGGGACGATGTTCCCGCTAGTATCCGGATTATGAATCCGATCAACTTCCGTTTGACCAGTACGTTCTCTTTTTAGTAGTAGGGTATAAGTAAGTTAATTGTTTGAATATAGCGGGCAGGCTC
>JABIQT010001111.1 GCA_018667995.1 Candidatus Latescibacterota bacterium | reverse complement strand
GATCAGTAGTATCCTTTAAGTGCCCAATCGATTGCTATCAACGAGCGATAACGAGAACTATTGCTGTATTGTGAGGACGTACGTTTGTTCGAATATCACCGATCACGCTTCCTCGTTGTATATCTAACCGCAACTTCTTTTCTCCAAGCACCTTAACCGCGGCATTGGTAGGAAAACTCGGTTAGATTCGGATTTCTCAAGCCATTACAATTCTATCGACGAAGACGGATTCACTCTCAGCCATGGCAATATATCCCGTTAATCATCACTGTTGCTTGCGCTTAGGTGTTCGAGTGCCTAGCATTTTCAGTTTCCTTCCGTAGGTCAACAGGTGGAGCATATGAACTTTGCAAGATAGGAATGTAGAAGAGTATTCGCCGAGGGAGGTCTACCATTTTCTAAAGGCCGACTCGACCATAGTCCTGCTTGACGTCCGCGAACGCGATGAGTATGAATTATGCCGGATTAAAGGTGCCGTACTGATCCCACTAAGTGAGATCGAGGACCGAAAGCACGAACTGGGTGGCATACAGAGGGTTATAGCTTACTGCCATCACGGGATGCGCAGCTATGCGGGGGCCGGATTTCTCATGAATGAAGGTTTTCCAAGGGTGGACAACATGCGGGGGGGTATTGAAAGTTGGTCACAGACGGTAGATAGGTCTATACCAAGATATTGACCAGAAGTCAGTTACAATTTAGTCACGGCGTATAATGACATGAACGGCGCCATCTCCCTCGGAGACAGGAGCCGGAACAACTAGGTCTATCCTTCCACCTAACTCCTTAAGTGCGATTTCAGCCTCGTCCAGCTCACGCTCTATTTCTAATCCTTTGTATAAGACCAACAACCCATTTGCGGCAACCAGCGGCAATGCAATTCTGATGATGTTTGCCGCGGATGCCACGGCACGTGAGGCTACGATTTTGAACTGTCGTTTGTGTGTTTGATGCAATGATTCAGCTCGAACATGGTGTACGGTCACCCGGCTGAGAAGGTTGAGTTCTCTAACCACATATCCGAGGAAGCTGGCCTTTTTTCTATTGGATTCAACCAATGAGAGATGGAGATCTGGCCTAGCTATTGCCATTGGAATGCCAGGTAATCCAGCTCCTGTTCCGACATCTGCGATTTGAGTACCGATGTCAATCACACACGACTTGAATATTGTCAACGAGTCGAGAAAATGGCGACTGATAAGGCGATCGTTATCGTTGGCGGATATCAGGTGGACTTGGGATTGCCATTTATGTATGGCATTGTAGTAGTTCTTGAATTGGTGCGCCTGTTCGCGCGATAGTTCTATATCTAGAGCCGCGGAGCCTGTCTGTAATTCCTGATCTACAAATCTGCGTCCCATATTCAATGTTCCACGTGAAACAATCATGGCCTAGCGCTATCATTTCCGTATTTTGGCCTTTAGATAAATAGCCAGTACTGAGATGTCCGCCGGCGTTACCCCCGGCAGTCGCGATGCACTCCCAAGCGTCTCCGGCCTATTTATCGTCATTCGTTCTCGCGCTTCGGTCGACATTGCTGATAATTGATGGTAGTCAATGTCCATGGGGATGGGTGTTGTTTCCTGCGCCTGGGCCCTGGCAATTTCCTGTGTTTGCTTTTCAATATATCCCGCGTATTTTATGCGGGTCTGTATCTTTTGACGGAGAGACTGATCTAATGTGGGTCTCGCCTCATCAATTATATGGATTGTAGCATACTCTATTTCCGGTCGTGAAATCAGATGATACAACGAGGTCGTTTCAGATATTGGACGGGACCCCAGTGCTTCTATAATCGGATTAACCCGACTTGGTACTGCGTGAGTGTCTCGGAGGCGTTGTATTTCGGTTTTGATGGCCGCATCCTCAGCCTGGACAGCCCGATGGCGTTCTTTAGAGATGAGCCCCAGAGAATAAGCCTTATCTGATAGCCTCAAATGCGCGTTGTCGTGTCGAAGCATGAGCCGATACTCGGCTCTTGATGTGAACATACGATAGGGTTCATCCCCACCCTTTGTGATCAAATCATCCATCATTACACCAATATATGCTTCACTTCGTTCGAAGATGATAGGGCTCTTTCCCTGGAGATATCTTGCACCATTGACTCCCGCCATTAACCCCTGAGCAGCCGCCTCCTCATAGCCAGTCGTTCCATTGATCTGACCTGCCAGGAAGAGTCCTCTCACATTTTTTGTCTCAAGACTCCGCTTGATATGGGTCGGTGGAATATAGTCATATTCCACAGCGTAGCCATACTGGAGTATAACCGCTTCCTCGAGGCCCTTAATGGTGTGGATTGCTTCTTCCTGAATTTCGTCAGGAAGACTTGTAGAAAATCCATTCAGATAGATCAAGGGTGTATTGAACCCATCAGGTTCGATGATTAACTGGTGTTCCTTTTTATCGCAAAATCGTATGATCTTGTCCTCGACAGAAGGACAATAACGCGGCCCTTTTCCCGTAATCACTCCGGTGAAAAGAGGTGACTTGCCCAAGGCCGCTCGTATCACATCATGGGTCTTTGTGTTGGTATAGGTCACATGACAGTCAAGGCTCCCATAGCCTGAAGGATCACGTTCGTAGGTGAAGTATTCTGGCGCATCATCCCCAGGCATTCGATCCATCTCTGAGTAATCGATACTCATGGCATCCAACCTAGGAGGCGTGCCGGTTTTTAGGCGCCCGGGCAGGAAACCCAATCGTCTGAACGCTGTGGACAATTGCGTTGCTGAAGCTTCACCGTTACGCCCGCCATCACTCTGAGTCATTCCATGATGCATCGTGCCATTCAGAAACGTCCCCGTCGCTATCACGAGAGATCCCGTTCTAATCTCGGCTCCCGAACCAAGTCGAACTCTAGAGATCGATTCGTTATGCGTAAAGATATCTACGACTTCTCCCTCTATAACATCGATATTTGAGCGCTCATGGATGACCTGACACATATGTTCACGATAGAGTTTTCTGTCGTTCTGGGTTCGAAGCGCTTGTACGGCAGGGCCCTTTCGAGTGTTGAGCATCTTTGCTTGGATCTGTGTATGATCCGCAGCTCTGCCCATTTCACCCCCCAATGCATCGATCTCTCGAACAAGTTGCCCCTTGCCAATACCGCCGATGGATGGATTACAGGACATTTCACCTATCTTAAAGGCGTCAAGTGTCACGAGCGCACACTGGTATCCCATCCTCGAGGCCGATAGAGCGGCCTCGATTCCTGCATGACCGCCACCAACCACCACCATATCATAGCCGACATTATCCATACTAACAGGCCTCATTGTTCCACGTGGAACAATTTTACTTACCAATACAGAAAGATGAAAAGATCTGGTCCAGCAGATCGTCCCCAATATTCGTCCCAAGCAACTCATCCAGCACACCGAGGACGCCCTTCACTTCATGTGCAACGATATCCTGTGACAATCCATCCCTCAATCCATCACGCACTCCACACATCCCAACTCTCGCCCTTCTCAAACAATCCATATGCCGCACATTTACCAGCGCCTCCGACAGAGATAAATCAGTATTTCCGGTGAGACGTTCGTACAACAAATCCAAAATTGCTTCACAGCCATTACCGTTCAAGGCAGAGATGCGTGTGAATACCTCGACGCCAATATCTGATAAAATAGCACTCTCGAATTGCACCGGCATATCGCTCTTATTAATCACACAGATAGTTCGCGTTGGATCCAGAAATCGCCATACTGCCGTATCCGATACCTGTAACTGCTCAGATCCATCAACAACCCATATGTACAAATCTGCCGACTCCAATTCCAACAGCGTACGATCGATACCCTTACTCTCAACGCCACCACCCGCTGGGCGAATACCGGCCGTATCTACCATCGAAACCGGTACCCCTCGACAATCAAAGGATACCTCTATCGTATCTCGAGTAGTACCAGGCATCGGGTCGACTATAGCTCTGTCGTCCCCAACAAACCTATTCAGCAAACTAGATTTACCCACATTGGGGCGGCCAACAATGACAATTCGTACACCATCTCTAAGACTCCTCCAGTGACCAGCTTTGTCAATCAACAGATCTAAGGCACTCACGATCTCTATCGTCAACACCCCGAAATGCTGATAGGAGATTTCATCGATATCTTCTTCTGTGAAATCCAGGCCCACCTCGATTAAAGATGCCAAAGATAGAATGTCTGCTCGAAGACGCTTGACGCGCTGTGAAAACTCTCCGGACAACTGACGCAGACCTGCCCTGATCCCTGAATCCGTTCTACTCCTTATGAGTTCAGCCACAGCCTCTGCTTGCAGCAGATCAAGCCTGCCATTCAAGAAAGCACGTTTTGTAAACTCACCTGGCTCAGCCAACCGAGCTCCATTCTTGAGCAAAGTCCCAAGGATTCGGTTTCCAGGCCTATGCCCTCCATGTCCGCTGATCTCGACGACATCTTCACAGGTAAACGTTCGAGGAGCTCGCATAACGGTGACAAGCACCTCATCAATGGTCTCATGGTCAGACGGGTCCACGATTTTTCCGTAGTGAACAGTGTGCGACCGTGACTTTGAGAGCGGGAGACTACCCAAGAAAACGCGGTCCGCCACATCCAACGCCGCTCGACCACTAATCCGAATAATGCACAGTCCGGCCTCGCCCGGAGCCGTGGCAATCGCGGCGATGGTATCTTGATTATTCATAATCATTAGGGAAATTTGGAGAGGGACCTTGTCGGACGTCCGACGAGCCAAGCCCCCGAATTACGTGGTTGATGCCGTCGGCATGAAACGATTCTGAAAATACTGCTGAACTATGGTCAGGATATTTATCATGGTCCAATATAAAATGAGACCCGATGGCATATTATACATGAAGAAGATCAACATGACTGGCATCATATAGACGAAGGCCTTCTGCCTAGGATCCTTCATGGTCATCATAGACTGGACAAGCATAGATACACCCATCAGTGCCGGCAGAATATAGAGCGGATCAGCCTGTGACAGATCCGTAATCCACATATCAACAAACGGCTCGCGACGGATCTCTATGGTACTGTTAAAAATTGAATACAGAGAGAACAATATGGGCATCTGCAATACCATAGGAAGACAGCCGCCAACAGGATTGACGCCTTGCTCCTTGTACAATTTCATCATCTCCTTCTGCAGTTTCTGTGCATCATTCTTGTATTTTGCACGAAGCTCTTCCATCTTCGGTTGGACCTTTTGCATGTTCTGCATCGACATCATACTCTTATACGTGAGCGGATATAGCACCACCTTCACGATCACAGACAATACAATGATCACCACACCATAATTAGATATCCCCTGGTGAAGCCAGATCATACCCACCAGGATATAGTAGCTGAAAAATTTCAGGAATGACCAACCCAAATACACCACTTCTTCAAAATGATTGTCGTAAGAAAGGAGGAGCTCATAATCCACCGGACCAAGGTAGAGAAGGTAACGGTCGCTAACATCATTCGAGAGAGACATATCAATCTCGGCAGACATTTGACGATAGGTACTACCGGAAGCATCTGTCAACGGCTTACCGCTCAAAAGACTTCCGACACCTGCTCGCTCCTCTGGAGCCAAACCAATGAAGAAATACTTACTTCGGACACCGACCCAATGCGTCTCGCCAGATAGCGGCTCGATCTGTATTTCGTCAGTCCCTATATCTTGCTCATCGACCTGGTCGCCAACATACCTGAACGAACGAAAGTCAAACAGATCTCTGTCCCTGTCAGGCTCTGTGATATTTATACCGCCACCCCATCGCACGTAGTACTTATTACCAAGCGCTGCTTTATCCGTGCCAGTTAAAGAGACTTCCAACGCCACGCCATAGTCATCTCTCGAAAAGGTATAACGCTTGATCAGCCCCAGTCCAGATTGATGCTCGTAACGAAACTCCATAGTTCTACTGGGACGGCTCCCATTCACAACGACATTGCTTTCAGATACGTCAAAGATAACCTGTGAAAAGTCAATCACACCACTCTCGCTGGAGACGAAAACATCCGGACCCCCACCAAGACCCTGGGGAATCAATTCAACCCAAGGGGCGTCAATACCCTCATAATCCTTGAGTTGCCAGCTCGTAATGACGCCGCCACGTGTATCAAACTCGCCCTGATACAATTCACTATCAACGCTGATCTTGCGCGCAGGAACTGAAGCCGAGTCAGGCCGCAAAGTCAAGAGCTGCTCATCCCGGTCCCACACTTGGCGACGTTCCTCACTGAGTGTGGCACCTGTTTCCTCGTCGGATAGTACGGGCTCTGTTACCTCGGCCCGCATGGGGGCCGGGATGTCAACGACTGTTTCAGCCTCAATTCGTGACTGCTCCTCTGCGGGTAGCGGCGATGTTTCACTGGCAAACTCGGGTGCCTCAGCAGCGGGTTCGTCACCGAAGAACAGACTCTGATAAGTGGGCGTGGTCGTAAGTACCCAGACAAGCAGTATTAGACCAAATGCAAGAAGGGCCCGTTTTTCCATTGTGGGAGATTTCCAATCACGGTAGCAAGTGAACAACTGTTAAAGTCAGGCGGGATCATATCCGCCAGGATGAAAAGGATGGCACCGAAGAATGCGCCGGCATGCCTTTACCGAACCAGACAAGAAGCCGTGTTTCCTCAAAGCAAGAATCGCGAATTCGGAACAGGTAGGATGAAAGCGGCAATGGGAAGGTAACAGCGGAGAAATGACCAGTTGATAAACTTTTATTACCGCAACTACCGCCGAGATGCAACATCGCTGTATCATCTCGACCGCATCTCCATCGCGGCATTGTACGCTGAAATAAAGTCTTTCTCTATATCAACATAGCGTGCAGACGAGAGAGTAGCCCGCGCAATAACTACTGTCCAGACCGAATCGTTCATATATGCCTCGTTGGCCCGTATAATCTCCTTGAGCCTCCTACGACACCGATTCCTTATTACTGCATTACCAGTCTTACGAGTTACTATAAATCCGAATCGTCGCAAATGATCGGGAGAATTCACTAATACCGAAACGAGAACAAACCGGCCCCTGAAAACCTGACCGGTTTGCTTCACCAATCCAAATTCTGCCTTCGTACGCAATCGCTCCGGAGCTGCCATAATTCCTCGGCCTATCGAGAGTTCGACCACCCAGATATACCGTTGGGATAGGCCCTGCTTAGGCGCTCAGACGAGTGCGTCCCTTGGAACGTCGTCTCTTCAATATGATCCGTCCGGCACGCGTACTCATTCTCTTCCGGAAACCATGACGGCGATGGCGCTTTAAGTT
>JABIQT010001144.1 GCA_018667995.1 Candidatus Latescibacterota bacterium | reverse complement strand
GTTTCAACAGTTGGTAGACCTATCTGAAGGTATGCTGAATGCCATTACAGGCCCGGACGAAATGTGTGCCGCCGGCATGATAATGGGCAGTGACGGGGCCATCGGGAGTACCTACAATATCATGCCCGAGATATACTCCGGGATGTACCGGGCCTTTCAAGAGGGTAGGATTCAGGATGTCATGTCCGCCCAGGTCAACGCGAATAAGGTGATATCCACATTAATCTCGTACGGCGTCCTTGCCGGGATAAAGGCAATGCTCGGATGGCGTGGAGTACCAGTGGGGCCACCACGACCGCCCAACAATAGGATGACAGTTGGGGAAGAGAGTAGTCTCCGAGCAGCCATCGATGCGTTCGATTTTGAGGTCGAGTGACTAACCGTGCTGCGGATTCTTCACATAGCGCCTTTCAATACCGCAGGAGTTCCAATGGCGTTTGTGAAGGCGGAGAGGGCGCTCGGGTTTGACAGCCGGCTGGTCACCCTTGCCAGGAATCAGTTCGGTTTTGAGGAGGATATTTGCTTAGACCTCCCGTTCATGGATGGCAGATTGTATCGGAGCATCCGCCCGAAATTCAGGTCAGAGAAGCAGCTGGATGTCTTGAGAAAGAAAGAAGACAATGCTCTGGCAGGACCAAAGGTATGGAGTCCTTCAGGACGGGGCGAGGCCTCGGCTATCCGAATTCGAGAGTATCTCTGGAAAAAGCATATAAATGAGTTCATAGAGTCTCATGATTTCTACGGGTTTGATCTCTATCAGTTCGATGGAGGGCTTGGGTTTTCCAGACGGGGTAAGTTCGCCAGTGAACTTCACGGACGGGGTAAGAAGATCGTCTGTTGCTACCTGGGCAGCGACCTGCGAAAGCGTGGTGTCATCAGGGAGCTGGACGAGATCAGTGACTGCAATTTTACAGTTGAGTTTGATCACCTTGACCTGCACCCTCATATTCAATATCTGTTCTTTCCATTCGATGCAACACCATATGAGCCGTTTGGCGGGTCTGAAGGGCGTGTCCGTGTGTTTCATTCTGCGACCAATCGTTACTACAAAGGATCGGACCATATAATTGAAACAGGGCGCAGGCTTGAGGAGCAGCTGGGAATTGAGTTCATCTTCATGGAAAATACGCCGCATGCAGAATTGATACGGACCAAGCAGCGGTGTGATATCATGATCGATCAGATAACAAATGTGGGTGGAATCGGCTATGGAGTCAGTTCGTTGGAGGCGCTGGCCATGGGACTCGTCGTTTGCACCAGGCTTACCCCCGAGTTCGATGCGTTCCTTCCCAAGCACCCCTTTGTTAACGTTACGCCAGAGAATCTTTACCGGTCAGTGGCCGATCTGGTAGCGGATGCCCGGCGGCGTGATCGACTCCGGAAACAAGGAATAGACTGGGTCACGAAGTATCACGATGCGAAAAGTGTCGCAGGTCAGATGCATGATGTGTATCGTGAGCGCGGCTGGTTCAAGCAGCAATATGCGGATCAATAATTGAAAAGAGAGGATTGCCGGATGTCCATGGCAGAAAAGATGAAACATCTGGAGGAACTGCGTGAGAGGGCCGCGGAGGGTGGCGGACCAGAGCGCATCAAGAGGCAGCACGACGCGGGAAAGTGGACGGCGCGTGAGCGCGTAGCATTTCTCTTGGACGAAGGCAGTTTTCAGGAGATTGGCGCCTTTGTTACCCATCGATGTACTGATTTTGATATGGGTAAGAAGCAGTTCCTCGGGGACGGTGTCATAACCGGATACGGCAAGATAGAGGGTCGATCTGTTTACGTGGTTTCTGAGGATTTCACGGTGTTTGGTGGATCTCTTAGCACGGCTTATGGAGAAAAGATCTGTAAGGTGATGGATCTCGCGATGAAGAATGGTGTGCCCGTTATCAGCCTGAAGGACTCCGGAGGTGCACGGATCTGGGAAGGCGTAAATAGCCTGGCAGGCTACGCTGAGATATTCCTGAGAAATGTCATGGCATCGGGTGTCGTTCCCCAAATCTCAGTTATCATGGGGCCCTGTGCGGGGGGGGCTGTATACTCTCCTGCCATCACGGATTTTATCTACATGGTTCAGGATACCAGCTACATGTTTATAACCGGGCCCGATGTCATCAAGGCAGTGACGCACGAAGAGGTTACTCACGAAGAACTGGGAGGAGCTTCGGTGCACAACAGCGTCAGTGGCGTCGCCCATTTTTCAGCCCCAGATGAGGCGAGTTGCCTCCTCGACATCAAGCAGCTGCTGGCCTACCTGCCCCCGAACAATATGGAGGACCCGCCAGGCATAGAACCTACCGACGATCCTAATCGCATGGACGAGGAACTTTTGACGCTCGTCCCCGATGATCCTAACAAG
>JABIQT010000462.1 GCA_018667995.1 Candidatus Latescibacterota bacterium | reverse complement strand
TAATCAGAGAAATCAAGCCGACAACGCCGATCCACGACTGACGTCCGTGGTACGAAGGCACATGAGAGCACTTGGATTTCAAGCTGCTGAACCATATCTGACCTGGTGCAGGAAGTCAGGCTTTCCCGCCCGCCTCAGCAAGACACTGGCACAAAGGCAGGAAGAGCTCAAAGCGGCCAAACGCAGATCTACTCAGGATGTTGCGCAGGCAGCATTCCTCGCTCACCTGACCGCAATGAAACTCACTACCAAGTCAGATTACCAGGGATGGTGTCGTAAGAACGGGTTCGGTGACGGCCTACATAAGAGTCCATCGCAGCGTCAGTCGGAGATCCGGCATCTGGGCGAAATCCGACTGCGGGAGAGGCCGGCCATTGATATCCAGCACCGGCGTAGACGGCGGGATGCCATTGAGCAAGTGGCTGCTGGTAGCGTGCCCATGCATGAGTTGACGAGTCCCGTTCTACAACGGCTCGCCTTTCTCTTCGCCTCCCTCACTGATCAGCCTGACGTGCATGACGCCTACCTGAAATTGCTGCTATCCATCGAGAAGACCGTCCCATTCATTCACGTGAAACCGGCCTGGTCCACGTTCGGTCAGGCGCCGGAAAATACATTTGTGGACGGTATCTATTGCCTGGCCCACTGGTACAGTTTCTGGATTCGTGATCCATCAGACTGGGAATCCAAAAGCCACAATCAACTACGTCAGTTCAGCGAGTTGGCCCGACATCTTCTCGCGAGCTATAGCGTGCCGGAATGTATGGATTCAGCTTGGTTCTTGGGGGCGGACGATGACGCACTTAGGCAGCAGGACTGGTTTATCCACGTAGGCAGTGGGCAGAACATTCGCAAGGCTGACATTCCTCTGTCCCTGTCCAAGCGAATGGCGCACGAATTTCTTTCCGCGCCTCGGGATCTTTCCATGACGGAGGCGCTCAGGTGGTCTCAATTCATTGGACAGGGCGGTGAGGAAAGTATGGCTTCGGCCATTATAGGTACACGGCTCGGAAAGTACTTCCATGATGAACCGTTCTGGGAGTCGGTACTGTATTTCTTCCTGAACAATCCCATGCTGGATAGCTCTTGCGTCGGTCCCATCGTAGACTATATCCACCATAGGCGCTACGTTCCCGTGGAGGCAGAGGATGGAGATGAACTCGAAGAACAACCAGCGGAGCCGGGATTTACGATGAAGGGCAGGACGGTGGAGTCGATACTACGGCGCGTGGATAGCTGGCACCGGGATCTTGTCAAGGAAGAGAAGCGGATTCCAGAGTCATGGCAATCGGGCGGGTTCAACGGCATGGAGTATGTGGAGGAGGACGTCAACGCAGGCGAGATCCGGACGTGGCGATTGGAAGAACTGCGGTCGAGCATTGCGCTGTATGAGGAAGGCAAGGAGATGAGAAACTGTGTCGCGTCCTACAAATCATCCTGTGCAAGGAATCAGAAATCGATCTGGTCCCTGAAAGTGACACACGAAGGTGCCCAGACCATGCGCCGGGTCCTTACAATCTCGGTTGAAAATCGTAGCAATAAAATCACGCAGGTCCGCGGTCGCAATAACTCCCTGCCTTACAAGTCCGACAGCGACCGATATCGCATGGGCTGGCATGTGATGGGGCTCTGGGCAAAACAGGAGGGTTTGACGCTGCCGAGTGTGCATTCCAGAAGAATGCAGCCGGTGTAGGAAGCGTTACAAATGGCCTGCCTTGATCCCTCCAGAGAACAAGTCCCACACTCCTGCAAGAGGATGCCCTTTACCGATTCACCGCCCTATCCCCTGCTTGCCATCGATGACCTCTAAAGATCTGGAAGAGACGCGCGAACCCCGTTGCTGGTCGGCGGCCAATTTATGGTCGTGACAATTAGATATAGTTCACCCCTGAAATATCCTTACGAAATAGTCAATGGTCTGCTTCAGTCCATCAATCAGATTGTACCTGGGCTCAAACCCCAGGTCATTCCTGGTCTCGTCGATGGATGCAAGGCTATGCTTTATATCGCCAGGCCGTTCGGGTGCAAATTCCAATTGACTTCGGCTGTCGGTCTGGGAAATGACTAGTTTCGCAATTTCGCCGATGGAGATTGACTCACCGCGGGCAACGTTATAGACGCCCGTTGCGTCCGGCATAGTTGCGGCCAGGAAATTGGCGTGGGCGACGTCCTTGACGAATACAAAGTCTCTGGTTTGATGGCCGTCTCCATGTATGGTCAGAGGCTCGTTCTTCAGAGCATTGCTGACGAAGACCGGGATCGCCGCAGCGTATTGGCTGCCTGGATCCTGGCCCGGACCGAACACATTGAAGTATCTGAGCGAAGCCGTACCCAGTCCGAATGCCTCGTTGTACATCTGGAGATAGTACTCCCCGTCCAGTTTCGTTATTCCATAGGGTGACTTCGGCATCGGACGCATGTTCACCGTCTTGGGCGATGCTGGATTGTCACCGTATACGGCGGCGGAACTGCTATGAACGATCTTCTCAATGCCATGGTGCCGGGCCGCATCGAGCACGTTGAGCAGTCCGTTGACGTTGATCTGGAGGCACTCTTGCGGATTTTCGATCGACTCGGGAACTGAAATCATGGCCGCCAGGTGGAGTACATACCTCGCCCCCGCCATGGCCGTGAATACCGCATCACGGTCAGTTATGCTTATCTTGTGAAAATTGACGTCTGCGAACCGATCCACATTAGCCTGGTGTCCGGAACGCAGATTGTCGATGATGTGGACATCGGCTCCAGCCTCAATCCAGGAGTCGACGACGTGCCCCCCAATGAATCCCGCTCCTCCAGTTACTACTATTTTGTCTTTCATCCTTCCGCCGATCACTGAATGTAACGCGTTTTGGAAAGGCATAGGCTCATCGAATCAGGAATATCCTATAGGGCCCTTCGTATTGCTATATCTATGGTACATCGCGTGCGGAAATTCCTCCGGTGAAGCACACTATCGTATCCACTATGGAGTTTTCCGGGCGCGCCACCTAGTCCCAAGCATACGATGCGTGCGAGGTGCTGAAGGAATCGTGCACTTGTTAGTAGATGGGGCTGATATGACAAGCCGCGCACCGAAACGGAAGAACACGTTTCTGATGCGCGGCTGTGTTAAAGTGTGACGGCGCGACGGGGAGACGCATGGGATGCGCGAGGGCGCGCCGTCACGTGCTGCAGTGGACCGTTGGTTCAAAACGGGCGTTAGGAACCTGGCCCACCACAACAAAATAGAATATAATACCCTAGGGCGCTGTGAGCAATGTCACATGTCCAGAAAAACCAAATACTACGCAAATCGCGATGGGTCAATCCATGTCCAGTTCGGACATGACTCTCAGTATTTCTGCGACAGCGACGGCGTGGGCAACACATCCCCGTGGGGTATGAGGCGCATCGCCGTCATATATCTCGGAAAGCGTCCCGATGCCTTTTATGGCCAGCGATTCATGCACGTCACGCAGTAGTTTCCT
>JABIQT010000575.1 GCA_018667995.1 Candidatus Latescibacterota bacterium | reverse complement strand
TAATAGATCGCATATATATATGTAGCGCATTGAGCCGTGTCAACGCCAGAATGCCACAATATAATCCTTGAGCGTTTGCCCCTCGCCAATCGATTTTACCGGTCAGATTAGGCAAAGATACCGCAAATCCTTCCAGCTAGAGATGATGATCGTCACATACCTTCGAATCAGATGAATGATAGTCAATACACCATCCGTTCCTATGTGCTGGTCAACCGTTCTATGTTTCCGATCCGGGAAACGTATTCGCACTTGACATCTTCTTTGATACAGTTACTATATTGCGGACCGAAATAAAGCCACGCTGGCAAGGCCGAACGCAGTCCCAAACGAAGTATCTCAACACTGAATCGTCAATTCGCTTCAAATTAACAGATTGCATCCCATGGCTTCAGCCCTCTGAGACCAGGAATCGCAATCGGCTGATGCAACATCGGCCAAAGTCCAAACCACTTTAAATAGAAGGAGAGAACTCTCTTGCATGCATTTGACTTTGCTAATCCGCAAAGCGTGCCAGACGCAGTCGGGCTGCTCCAGAAACACGGTGACCGAGCTCGTGTTCTGGCAGGCGGCACGGACGTCATCGTGCAGCTTCGCGAGGGGCGTCGTAGTGCCGACCTGGTGGTCGACATCAAAGAAATCCCCGATGTGAATGTGCTTTCCTATAGTGCCACTACAGGTGCAAAGATCGGCGCGGCCGTACCTTGCTACCGGATTTACGGTAATGAGGAGATAGCCGGTGCCTATCCCGGTATCATGGATGCGGCGTCGCTGGTAGGAGGTATAGCCGTGCAGGGCCGTGCCTCGCTTGGCGGGAATCTCTGCAACGCGTCACCCGCAGCAGATACCATCCCCACAATGATCGTTCATAGCGCGGTTTGTACCGTTGCCGGACCTAGTGGTACACGTCAAGTTGCCGTCGAGGACTTCTGTACAGGTCCTGGCAGAAATGTGCTGGAATCTGGCGAGTTCCTGGTGGCCTTTGACATACCGGCGCCGTCTGCGAATTCTGGTGGGTTCTACCTGCGATTCATCCCCAGAAATGAAATGGATATAGCTGTGGTAGGAGCCGGAGCGTACGTGGTTCTGAATGCTGACAAGAGCAAATTTGAATCGGCACGCATCGCAGTAGGTGCTGTAGCTCCCACCCCGCTCTTCGTGCGGGAAGCTGGTGAAGCCCTTGCAGGACAAGCAGTCTCTGATGCGTCGATCGAACGTGCCTGTGAACTTGCCAGAGCCGCCGCGAGCCCAATCGACGACATGCGCGGCACGGCGGATTATCGGAAACATCTGACCGGCGTTTTGACAAAACGCGCCATTCAGGGCGCTGTACAACGAGCGAAGGAGTCTTAAGCGATGTCGAGCAAAGTACATGTACAAGCCCGTATTAACGGCGACGACGTAGAATTCCTCTGCGAACCGCGCCAGAGCCTTCTGGAAGTATTGCGGGATGTGCTCGGTTATACTGGTACTAAAGAGGGCTGTAACAACGGGAATTGTGGCGCCTGCAGTGTGATCCTGGAGGGTAGACTGGTCAATTCATGCCTCGTGTTTGGATTCGAGATTCAGGGCAAGGAGCTACAGACCATCGAAGGTATGGGATCGCCTGAGGAATTGCATCCCGTTCAACAGCAATTCCTTGAGAACGCTGCCCTGCAGTGTGGAATATGCACGCCGGGATTCATCGTTTCAACGAAGGCGTTACTGGACAAGAATCCTGATCCAACGGAAGCAGAAGTCCGATACTGGCTGGCTGGAAACCTTTGCCGGTGCACGGGCTATGATAAAATCGTTCGCGCGGTCCTCGATGCGGCCAAGGCGATTAAGAACAGCTAAATACATCACCACGGAGGAAAGACATCGTGTCGACGAACGGATATAAAGTCATCGGGTCGCGCCCGATTCGCCATGACGGGGTCGATAAGGTGACCGGTCGTGCAAAATACGGAGCCGACGTCCAGCTTACCGGAATGTTGTACGGCAAAGTTTTGCGCAGTCCCCACCCCCATGCTAAGCTAAAAGGTATCGACACCAGTAAAGCAGAGGCCCTGCCTGGAGTAAAGGCCATAGCAACTGCTGCAGATCTACCGCAAATTGCCGATAAGATCGCTGATCTGGGTGAAGCGGTTGTCAATTTACGGGATTCGAGCAACAATGTGCTGGCTTACGGAAAGGTCCTCTACAGAGGTCACGCCGTAGCGGCCGTAGCGGCAACCAGTCGGCATATCGCGGCAGAAGCCTTGGAATTGATTCAGGTCGAATACGAGCCACTGCCCCATGTAACCTCGGTTCTGGAGGCCATGAAGGATGACGCGCCAATTCTTCATGAAGATCTCAAGATGACGGAAATGGGTGAAGAGACCGACAAGGTCAGCAACATCGCCAATCATTTCCAGCATAAGCAGGGAGATCCTGAAGCAGGATTCACAGAAGCAGACATGGTCATAGAACGTGAGTTTGAGACGGCGACGGTTCATCAGGGTTACATCGAGCCGCACAATGCAACTGCAGAATGGAATGAAGAAGGACACCTGACACTTTACACGAGTACGCAGGGCGCTTTCTCCGTACGCGACCAGCTGGTGGAGATACTTCAAATACCGGTCTCCAAGGTCACAGTCGTTCCCATGGAAATCGGCGGCGGGTTCGGCGGAAAAATCTCGGTGTACCTTGCTCCTGTGGCTGCTGTTCTATCCAGGAAGACGGGACATCCTGTTCAGATGACCATGGATAGGGACGAAGTGTTCATCGGATCCGGTCCCACCGCGGCATCCTATCTCAAGATTAAGATGGGGGCGACAAATGATGGACGAATTACAGCGGCCACTGCTTATATGGCCTATGAAGCAGGCGCCTATCCGGGCTCTCCCGTGGGTGCTGGCGCCGGCTGTATCCTAACGCCATATCGCATTCCAAACGTCCAGATCGACGGATATGATGTTTGTGTAAACAAACCAAAATCCAATGCATACAGAGCCCCAGGCGCAACCAATGCGGCCTTCGGTTCTGAAACGGTCGTGGATGAACTGGCCGAAGCATTAGGAATCGACCCTCTGGAGTTCCGCATCAAGAATGGTGTAACCGAAGGGGATAGACGCCCCGACGGTCCAGAGCACCCGAGAATTGGTTGTATAGAGACCACGGAAGCGGCGAAATCGTCCGCACATTACGGTGCCTCCCTTGAGCCATCGTCCGATGGAAAGCTTCGAGGTCGCGGGGTAGCCTCCGGGTACTGGTTTAACTTCAACGGTGGTCGATCGGCTATTTCGGTCAGTGTGAATGATGACGGTTCCATCAATATGCTTGAAGGTTCCACTGATATCGGCGGAAGTAGGGCATCTATTTCAATGATGCTAGCGGAGACATTGGGACTGTCTGCTAAGGACATCAACCCGCGTGTTGTGGATACCGACGCCATTGGTTACACGGATGCGACGGGTGGTAGCAGAACCACGTTCGCTACGGGATACGCGGCGCATGCTACGGGCAAAGCACTGATTTGTGAAATGAAGAAACGCCTGGCACAGGCATGGGAAGTCTCGGCGGACGCCATTGACTTTAAGGATGGCCTCTTTTCGTACAAAAATGATGAGGAAAAGCGCGGGACTTTCAAAGAACTGTCTGGGAAAATTGGCGGCACTGGCGGCCCTCTCGTTGCGCAGATCAGTACCCAGCCGGATGGTTCCGGTGGTGGTGCGTTTGCTACTCACATCGTTGATGTCGAGGTCGATCCGGAGACAGGCAAGGTTGACATTCTCAGATACACCGCCGTTCAGGACGTGGGCACAGCCATTCACCCCAGTTACGTCGAAGGTCAGCTGCAGGGCGGCGTGGCCCAAGGAGTAGGCTGGGCCCTGAATGAGGAGTATATCTACAACACTGACGGAGGAATGACCAACTCCAGTTTCCTTGATTACCGGATGCCCACATCGTTGGACCTTCCGATGATTGAGACAATTCTGGTAGAGGTACCCAATGTGAGTCATCCATATGGGGTCCGCGGTGTGGGAGAAGTGCCAATCGTTCCGCCTCCAGCCGCAATCGCCAACGCCATCTACCGCGCGACGGGTACACGCATGTACGAATTGCCCATGTCCCCGCCACGGTTAGCATCTCAGATGGCGAAGAACGCTTAGCGTTCATCTGATCATCTATCCGGGCGTATGGGAGGGGATCAATCTCTTCCCATACGCCCTTTTCTATGGTGCCAAATCATGCCCGTCGTATGGATCCCATCCCTGATGCGGAATCTCACGGATGGCCGGGAGCAGATTGAGGTAGACGCTACCAACATTGGCGAGTTGGTGGCGCAACTTGACGCGCGTTTTCCGGGTTTTCGAGCGAGACTCTGTGCCGATAACGAGGATCGCATTCGTCCAAACATTGCCGTTATGATAGACGGACGAACAGCGCGCAAGAGCATGGGAGAACAGGTGGCGGAAGCCAGCGAAGTGCATTTTCTGCCGGCCATTAGCGGTGGATAGCGCTGCTCCAATCTGATTGATATCGGATAAAGGCCCATCGGCATCGGAAACAATCCCCTTCAGGAAAACAGAAGGCACCAACCGCGAGATCTCCATTCCGGCTGGTGCCTTTTGTTTTTTCGCTAATTCTGAAACGATGTTCAACCCAATGCTAATTCGTGGCGTACCTTCGCGGCATACCCATCGCTGTCTACATCATCGGTGATCAATCGAATCTGATCGGGGTGCGCGATGCCAAGGCTCAACTCCACCGCCCGGCGGATCTGAGCCTGCCCAAAAATGGGCCCACTACGGACGCGGTCCGTAGTCCGATACATCCGAAGTATAGCGACTCCCACGGCATCTATAGCGATCCGGTCCGCACCCACAACAATCACTCCCGGACGGACCTTCTTCCCTTTGTGGGGACCACCTTCCACGAATGCCTCCATGGCATCAAGTACCACGAGATGGGGCACATAGACCTGGTTGACCTCGGCAATCATATATCGTTGGTACCTTGATCTGTGCAATTCTCGCATATAATCATAC
>JABIQT010000854.1 GCA_018667995.1 Candidatus Latescibacterota bacterium | reverse complement strand
TAATCGTCCGGGAAGAAAATCGGAACGTCTGGCTACGGCTACTTCCGGTATGATATTCGGTGAGATCTCCCTTGTGGATGGATCTCCGCGTTCCGCCGGGGCGAGGACCATGGAGGAAACCAGTGTCCTTGAAATCATGAGCGAGGATATTCGGGCGGTAATGGACAAGCACCCTCGTATCGGCTATGTGATCATGAAGAACCTGGCAACGGTGCTCAGTGCCCGACTCCGGAACACTAATATCTGGCTCAGGAATGAGTTAATCTGGTCCAGATAAGCCCCCGTTCGCCCGGATCTGGAGACCGCCGGATAGCACACAGCGGCCACAGTCTTTCCTGTAACAGGTCTGTTCGTCTATATTCAGCACGCCCTGCTGAAGCTGAGCGCTATCAATAACCTTCCGCGCCTGCTCCTGTTTCGAAAAAATGACGCTATAAACGTTTCGGAGTACCGCATTCTCGGATAGCCGAGGGTGTACTTCATACATGCTCTGTATCAAGTTCTTAGGAACGTTCGATACACCATTCAAAGCAAGGGCATATAGATAAGGTAGTAGCACGTTCACGATCATCTCGCGCCGTCGTTCGTTGCCAATCAAGTGTAATCTCTCCCTACCTAGTCTTCCCCTCATTGCGGTGTGAGAGGTCCAGTAGTCCGACCGATCCGTCGTGCAAAGATCATCCAGTCCCTTTCCCAAAGCACGCAGAAGTATCGTCGCGTCATCATCGGGTTTGCGGCTTGTGATCAGGTGTAGAAATCCGGCATCCAGAGGGCCATCACAAGCGAATGAGACCAGGTAACTCATACCTGCGAGTCTGACTGTTGGAAAATTGAATGGGCGGAGCCTAAAGAATTGCCACTCCGTTTCACGTTTTGGCCTAACCCGAAAGTTGTCCGACAGAACCCTCCACATAGATTCGAGCTCGGTTACATAAGCATCTTGGCGCCCTTGTTCTACCTCGTACAGATTCTCGTTCTGCGAAGGTAGAAGTCCTGCCGTCCCAAACAGCATGGCCTGAATCCACAGGATCCGGTTCTTGCCCGAGAGTCCGGACACCGCCTCCCTAACAAGTGCAAGTGGCACCCGCTGTGAAAGATCAAGAAACGCGTCTCGATTCTTAGCGTATCCCGCTGCCCCCATCAGGCGCTCGTACAACACCTGTTCAGGCGCTACCCGATCCATTCTGGCCCTCATCATCTCGGCTTTCATGGTAAATCTCTTCCATCCAAGAGCGCACAATAACGATCTGAGCTCCGTCTCAGATGCCCTTTCTACTGAACTGCGGCAGGGATAGGTGCGAGGACGCACTGCTTCCTCATGGCTACGCTCGTATCTTCGTTGTAGTCGATCGAAACAGTCGCCCAAATTATCTGACAGTACGAGCGTTGGGAGATACTGTCCGTTCTGTTTCAAAACGGGCGAATCTCCATCCTCATGCCACATCACCACGTGCAGGGCTACACGGTTATACCTTGAATTTTGCTCATGACCATGTCTGAGCCAGTCTTGTGAGCGCACGTGTATTTCCACGTCACCAATAACCTTTTTTCCGGGGCCAAAGGCCAGGCAGGCATTCTTATAGTCCGGGCCACTGTCTTCGTTGAAGTCCCCCGTACAGTGAACCCACAGCTGTCTACCATCAGTAAGTTTCAGGGGCCTTTGCTCAGGAAGATGGTGCTGCCAGAGGTGCCACACCAACGCCTCCGCAATTTCCCCATCGGCTACACGGTGCATATTACCTCGGTGTCAGATCCAAAAAGAAAAGACGGTCCCCGATCTTGTCGGAAACCGTCTCAAATACTCGTATGAATTTACGAATCAGGGCCTATCTCAGCGGGTGCCACTCCTGCTAAGTTTACTCGTTCAGATTGATTCCCAGATATGAGAGTGCGTCTCGGAGTTCCATCCGATGGGCATCGTCCCGTGTGAAGTTGTTGTTTGGTAGCAGATCATCGGTCTCATACCATCCACGCATTTTTTTGACCATGGCGGCACTGTGTTTATACGCCGGAACCGGTGGCTGAAACGCGACGCGCCCGAGGAATTCCATACCGGTAGCCAGTTTGTGGTAATCCTGTTCGGCACCAGTTCGCAAAGCACAAGCAAGGTCTTTGAATTTATCGGGTATGAACGTGGCGATTCCGAGCAGAGCGTCGCTGCCATTAAACATCATGGAGGCAAAATCATAGTCGTTGCCCGTGTAAAGACGCTTTCCGATTTTCTGAACTTTCTGAAGCAGGACCCATTCCATGGACGGATTTAAGGACGAGTGCTTTGCGCCTTCCCACGCCTCCTCAGCCAAGATATCTATCAAAGAGTCGTCGGGAAACATCCAACCATTTGGCGCGAAGACGGGGCTGAGCTCGAAGGCTTTGAGCCCGCCGCGGGAAGCTTCAGCCATGCCACGATAGACGCGGACGACCGTATCGGCATCGGCATGTTTTAAGGCCTCAGTCTGAAAAATGATAGGACTGGCGCCATACTGAGATTCCAGTAGTTCAATCTTCTTTTGATAGACAGCCACAATATCTTCGATTGATTCACCTGTCGACTCGTCCTCTATATAAACTCCGGCTGTAAAGGGACGCCCCGCCATGACTGTCTTTGCCACTTCCAGGCCTCGTAGCTGCTGTTCCTTTGAGCAATGGTTGATCTGATAGGTATCCATCAGAACCGCGGGTTCTATGCCATAGCTGGCCGTGCGCTCCAAATCCTCTGCAAAGCCATCGAAGTCGATTTCTCCGGAACGGGTAACCGGTACGGATAGGGCTGCTATGATCTTGGGGTCACGTCCAAATCCAGCGGGCGTCGTCAGTGTTTCGGACATCTGATTTCCTTTCGGTGTTACCGGTGTTTCTCAACACCTAGCCTCGGGCAGTAAGATGTGAGTCTGCATTTGCTACAAAATGGAGAGATCGGCTTACAGAGGTTCTGGCCATAGGTCACAAGGAGGTCGTTAATGGGAATCCAGAATTCGGCAGGCAGCTTGTCCCGAAGCACTAACTCTGTTTCATCGGGCGTCTTCGTGGCGACGTATCCCCATCGATTTGCGATTCTATGCACGTGTGTATCGACACAGATCCCCGGCTTGTCGAAGCCGAGAGTAATCACCAGATTGGCTGTCTTGCGTCCAACCCCCGGTAAGGCCAATAACTCATCGAGATCATCGGGAGTGCGACCGTCGTACTCGTCCACAAGAATCCGACAGATGCTAATAATGTTCTTTGCCTTGGTGGTATAGAATCCCACGGGATAGATAGCTTTTTCGACTACAGCAACAGGCAGGTCAACCATGACTTCTGGCGTATCTGCCAATAGGAAGAGGCGTCCAGAGGCCTCGTGTGTAGTCTTGTCCTGGGTCCTGAGGCTGAGCAAAGTAGCAATCAACACACGAAAGGCATCGCGCTTCTCTTCGACCAATTGGGCGAGTGTTGTCGCTTGCCACTGCGGTACTTCCGCGGTGATAATTGCCATCATCTCATGAATCTCCTTGTCTTTCAAGACGAAGACCTCATTCCTGCTCCTCTCCCCACGGTGTGAACAAGTTCTGTTCAATTCCAAGCAGATTCAGAACGCGACCGGCTATAAAATCGCCAAGATCTTCAAACGACTCAGGTTTCTGGTAGAACGCGGGCATTGCCGGTACGATGTGAGCACCGGCCTCACCAGCCGCCAGCATGTTCTTCATGTGAATGAGATTGAACGGAGTCTCACGTGGTACAAGGATGAGGGGCCTCGCTTCTTTCAGCGTTACATCGGCGGATCGTTCAATCAGTGAAGCCGATGTGCCGTGCGCAATACTTGAGAGTGTCTTCATGGAGCACGGAACGATAGCCATCCCGTCAACGCGAACGGACCCGCTTGCCAGCGGTGCGGCGAGATCTCCTATTTTGAATTCCGCGAGTTCGCCGTTTCGCACGGACAGCCCGTATTTCTCAACCAACTGCTCCAGAAAGTCGTCGCCCGCCGACAGTCCAGCTTCATCTTGCATGATGTATCTTCCGAATTTTGAAAAGATGACGCTCACCCGGTGTCCGTCTACGAGAAGTGCTCTAATCAGTCTTAGGGCGTAGATACTCCCACTGGCCCCGGTCACGCCGATTATTATGTGTTTTCTCATGTGAGATCCGAAGTGTGAGAAGCAGCTGCGGTAGAAGTTTTTATGCCCGTATACAGAGTGGCTATACCAAGCGAAAGGTCCCGATAGCGGGCGCTGACAAATCCTGCATCTTCCATAAGATGCAGGAACCGTTCCCGTTCCGGAAATGCCATGACCGAGCTGTGAAGATACCGGTAGGCGGCTCCATCTCCTGAAATGACGCCCCCGATACGGGGCAGGAGGTGCCGGAAATACAGTTGAAATAGCTGGCGAAATCCCTGTAGAGTTGGCCTTGACAGCTCCAGTACTACAAGCTGGCCCCCTGGCTTCAAAACGCGATTTACGCTCGCCAATCCTGCAGGTATGTCTGCAAGGTTTCTCACACCAAAAGCTACCATTGCTCCGTCAAATTCACAGGCCCCAAAGGGAAGTTCCTCAGCATTGCCACACACGAAACGAACGTCTGGCCTGGAAGCGCGCCTTGTCTTCTCCTGACCTATCCGCATCATATTCATGGACAAATCAACACCCACGACTCGGTTTGGATATTGATCTCTGCGAAGTGCCCCCAGAGCTAAATCTGCTGTGCCGACACAGATGTCGAGTATACGAGCGCCCGATCGCAGATTCATAGCGTCCAACGCCGATTTACGCCAATAGAAGTCTGTTCCTGCGCTGAGGACATGATTCAACAGATCATACCGTGCTGCAATTCGGTTAAACATATCACCGACACGTTCTGATTTCTCATGCATAGAACGTCACCAAGACGTAACCAGTACGTCGCCGACCGTAAACAGAAGATACACCACGCTAATAATCCCATTGGTGGTAAAGAACGCCAGGTTCACCTTAGATAGATCATCAGGACTGACCAAGGTGTGTTCGTACAGGAGGATAATGGCCACGAGCGAGACCCCGATAAGATATAAGACATTAAGTTCGAATACCCACGCCATGGACAAGAGGCAAATGACGGTAACGACATGGAGAAGGCGTGCTACGAACAGCGCCTTGCGGATGCCTAACCTTTGGGGCACGGAAAAGAGGCCATTCTTCACATCGAAATCATAGTCCTGACATGAATAAACAACATCGAAACCGGCTGTCCAGGTAAGAACCGCCGCAGTCAAGAGGAG
>JABIQT010001142.1 GCA_018667995.1 Candidatus Latescibacterota bacterium | reverse complement strand
CATGTTGGATGCTGTTCGCCTCTCGAAAGCACCCGTCATCGCCTCTCATTCCAGTACCAAAGCCATTGCAGATGTGGCGCGCAATATGGACGATGAGCAACTGCTGGCACTGAAGGAGAACGGCGGAGTGATGCAGACCGTTGCACTGGGTGCATTTGTCAAGAAAACGCCGGAAGCCAAGACCGAGGCTATCACCGCTCTGCGTGATGAGATGGGTATCGAGGGATTCGGTGGCCTGCGTGATCTGAGTCCCGAGAAACGGACGGAATACGACGCCGAACGCGCCAAGATCGAGGAGCAGTGGCCCGGAGCGAATGTGCAACAGTTTGTGAACCACATCGACCATGCCGTTAAGCTGATCGGTATTGAACACGTGGGGATCAGCTCGGATTTTGATGGCGGCGGTGGGATAACGGGTTGGGACAATGCATCCGAGACACTCAATGTAACCTTAGAACTCGTCAGACGCGGTTATAGTGAAGAGGATATCAAGAAACTGTGGGGCGAGAATCTGTTGCGGGTCTGGCGTCAGGTGGAGCAGGTCGCCCAGGATATGAAGCCGCAGGCCTGATCGCGGAGTTCTGGAGTCGAATTCTCGTTCTATTCTGGTCTGATCTATTAGGTATCCGAGCTGAAATTAGGGAGTCCACATATGCCGGGTCACATCTTTGACGGTCTTGACGGTCGGTCACGGTCCAACAAGCCACGCACAACCGGGCAGACCATGGTTGTGGACTGGGGTATGGGGCCTCATGCCCAACTAGATATGTTGGTAACGGGTGCTGAGTACGCGGATTTCGCGAAAGTAGCAGTGGGAATATCCCGCCTGTTATCGAATGACGTACTGGTTGATAAGGTACGGACCTACAAGAATTACGGCGTGGAGCCCTTTCCAGGTGGGCAGTATCTGGAATACGCAGAGGTAGAGGGTAAGGCGGATCACTATATTCCCGCTGTGAGGGATGCCGGCTATTCCTGGATCGAAGTATCGGACAATCTGGGTGCGGTTTCACTCGAGTGGAAACTGAAGATGATCAGCGAAGGACGCCGCAACGAACTGAAGGTATTCGGTGAGGTCGGCAAGAAGGAGGGCCTAGGGAGCAGCGTCTCTATGGTGGATGATGCGGCTGCCTGCCTCGACGCCGGATCGGATATTATACTGCTCGAAGCGGCCGAGCTCATTGACGATGACGCAGACACCGCCGCGGCTGTTGAGGCCGTGGTCGAGAAGATCGGTCTGAATCGCGTGATGTTTGAATTGCCGGGGCCTTGGATTGAGGGTGTCAGCACCGCTTTGATACATCATATGCGCCGCCAGCTTGTGGACAGGTATGGCCCAGATGTCAATGTCGGAAATGTGGACCCGAATGAGGTGATATCGTTTGAAGCCTATCGACAGGGTCTGGGCGTCAACGCCGGCAAGGCTGAGGATTGACGAGGCAATATTTGAAGGCGTGTGGCTAACGACAGAGGCGGGCTAAATTCTAAATGGATTCAGGTGAATTGTGGCTGCATCGTATCGTGTGGCAGTGGTAGGAGGGGCAGGAACCTGGGGACGGCACTATCTGGCCGCCTACGATCAAAACCCAGAATGTACCATAACGGGCTTGGTTGACAGTTCCGGAGAGAGGCGAGCAGCCTTCGCCAGGCGTTACGGTATAAGCCATGAGTACGATTCCATTCAAGATCTGCTACAGGATCAGAAGCCGGATATCGTCTCAGCCGTTGTTCCAGTGGAAAGCAATCCCGCCATCGTAATAGCCTGCGCGGAAGCAGGGGTGCGGCTTGTCTCTTGTGAGAAACCTATCGCGGTCAGTCTGCAGGATGCTGATACTATGCTGGCGACCTGCCGTGAGCGTGGCACAATCTTCAGCTGCGGCAGCGTCTACGCGGATGTTCCCGGGCTGTCGGACGTGCTCACCGTGGTACAGCAAGGCCATCTTGGTAGAATAGAGAGTGCCCTGATTCCACGTGGTCTGCCCGTAGAGATGGCTGGAGCAGGTTGCGTTCCGCTGACGCTTTTACGACTCCTTACACAGCAGGAAATCATATGGGTAGAGGGATTCACGCTCCCGCCAGCACCGGGATGGGACCCACCTGACGGCATACCCAAATCCCAGGTTGATTGTCCCGGGTATGGACGAGTGGGACTGTCTGGTGGCGGCATCTGCGATATACCCCAGCCGCGATTAAATCCTACGAAGGATAGCCCGATGATCGGCGTGACTGGTAGCACCGGGACCATCACACTCGGAGCGGACGGCCCCGTCCTTGATCCCATACCAGCTGGATATGCTGTCGACTACACGCTCGAGAATCCCTTTTCTGTTCGAATAAAGAGACTCGTTCGAGCCATCGAATCGGGACGGGACGAACTTGGCAGCGACGTGGGATATCATCGGGCACTAGAGGCGGCCCTGGCTATACGATGCTCATCCGAGCTGGGGCACACACGTTTAGAATTACCCCTGAAAAACCGATCTTTGAGTGTTTATCCGCACCCTTATCGCCTAAAGGGGGGGGACGTAGCTGGCTGGGCTAGTTTCGGATACGCTGGACCTCCGGAGGTAAGATGACTCAACTCAACGTGGCGGTAGTAGGCTTGCGATTTGGCCGCACTTGGGTCAATGGTTTTAGGAACCATCCCGATTGCCGTGTTCTGACACTGTGCGACATAAACGCAGATGTCCTGCAGCAGAATGCGACTGATGCAGCTATCCCATCTACGAGCTCCGATCTGGACGATGTGCTATCGGATCCCGCCATAGACGTAGTTGCTCTTTTTACGCCGGCGCCGCTCCATGCGGAACAGTCAGCACGCTCGCTGCGAGCAGGAAAGCATGTGCTATCCGCGGTACCTGCTGCCGTAACTGTGGACGGCTGTCGCGAGATTGTAATGGCCGCCAAGGAATCCGGGCGCACCTATATGATGGCGGAGAACTGGCCCTACGAACCCAGCGTACTGAAGGCAAAATCTTTTTACGACAGCGGTAATATAGGGACGCTGTTCTACGGTGAGGCCGAATACATCCATCATACCGAGTCTCTCTGGTTTTCAGCCGACGGGGAACCTACGTGGCGACACACGCTTGCCCCGCTGCTCTATCCAACCCATGGGCTGGGACCGTATCTGCATATGACCGGCGATCGGTTTACTGAGGTAACGGCGCACTCTGTCTCAGGTGACATTGCCCCTGGAACTGAGCCGGGTCGGTCCTGGCTCGAACTGGCTGTGCTCCGATCCGAACGGGGTATGCTCTTCAAGCTGCTCAATTCATTCTGCAATGCGCATCCCGGTGGCCACTACCTTTCTCTGTACGGCGACAAGGGGAGTTTCGAATCGGGACGAGGCAAAAAGGCAAGAAGTCAGGCATTCGCGTGGTCTTTGGGGGATGAGCCTCGCGAAATGGCAGAGGAGATGCACGAATACCCGCCTCTGCCCGACTATGCTCAAAATATGGGATCGCACGCGGGACCGGCTGTTCAAATCATTGATGACTTTGTTAGTGCTATTCTGGAAGGCAGGCCCGCACCCATAGGTCCGGAACTTGCTGTGAACATGACGCTTCCAGGTATAGCGGCGGTGGAATCTATCCAGAAAAATCGGACTGTATCCGTGGCAAATCCAGCGGACTGGCTGTGATGTTGTCGTCGGGCTATGCTGCTGAGGTCGCGCAAGATTCGAACGGCATTGATACAGCGGCTTTAAGAATTTGTCTGCTGACTGGCTATTATTGGATTTTGGGTATGCTTGCAGGCCCTTCAGATTGGCAGACGATGTTAAGAGACCATTGGGTGAAGCGAATTCATCCGCATTTGATATGGCGAATTATCACTGAGGACGTCCATGAGAATACTGATCAATCGTCGCGTACCATCTGAAGACGGCGTGGCCCTGGCCACCGATGTGTATATGCCGTCCGGTGCCGGTCCCTTTCCAACGGTGCTTGTTCGGACTCCCTACCACAGGATCGGTCAACAGTCTCTTGCACCGCTCTTCGTAAAGCGTGGATATGCGCTTGTCGTTCAGGATTGCCGTGGAAAGTATGACTCTGACGGCGTGTTCTCACCGCTGCGTGACGAAGCCCGTGACGGACATGCTGCAGTGGACTGGGTGGCGAACCAACGCTGGTGCAATGGGCGTGTGGGGCTATGGGGCCGCAGTTATCTGGGTATCGTGCAGGTACCGGCTGCCAGTGGCGGCCATGAGTCCATCCGGTGCATCGTTCCCTCCGTGGCTCCCGGTTCCTTCTTTGAGGACTGGATCCGCTATGACGGGTGTTTTGCGCTGAGTAATGCCATTCGATGGTCATTAAGCCACGCATCCTGTAGGAACAAACCTCCGGAGAGGCACATCGACTGGGAAGCGCTCAACTTCCTTGCCAGCCCCGCCGAGATCACCGAAGCGGTCGGGTTCGAGACTGCCTGTCTGGCGGATTGGGCGGATAACGATGCGAATACAGACTATTGGCAGGAGATTGATCAAAAAGCCATGCACGCCGCCATCAAGGTACCGGGATATCACGCAGGGGGATGGTTCGATCACCTGACTCGTGGCCAGTTCAATGCTTTCAGAAACATACGTGATCATGGTGCTACCGCATCAGCCCGAGCTGGTCAGCGACTGCTGATTGGTCCCTGGGGTCACAAGAACGTCGGCAATAACGGAGCGGCACATACGAGTTACGGAGCTTGGGACTTTGGTGCCGAAACGGATCTCTCCGTTATGGATCATGAGCTTCAGTGTCTGGATCACTACTTGAAGGACCTCGACAACGGATACGAGAATCAACCTACTGCCAAAGTCTTCCTGATGGGCGCAAATCGGTGGATGGGATTCGACGATTGGCCACCGCCCGATCAGGACGAACTCTCCTGGTATCTTAATTCCGCTGGAAGCGCGAACATGCGAATAGGCGATGGTACCCTGAGTATGGATAGCCCTGGACAGACAATGGGAGACACCATCGTCTACGATCCGAAAGACCCCGTTCCAACGTGTGGTGGCGCCATCTACTGGGGTCTTGAGCCTTTTGGTCTGGGGCCTGCCGATCAGCGTTCCATTCTGGCTCGACCGGATGTACTCTACTATCGGAGTGAACCGGTCACAGCAAGACTCGCCGTTGTCGGTGAAATCATCCTCGATCTCATCCTTGCCAGTAGTGCAGAGGATACCGATGTGATTGCCAAACTTTGCGTGGAGCAATCGGACGGCACAGTGATGAGTCTGACCGTGGGATCACTCCGGTGCCGATATCGTGATGATGCAATCAAGCCGGAACCTTTGGTCCCGGGAGAAGCCACGAAAATGACGATCCATCTTAACCATGTGGCCTATGAATTCCCGGTCGGAAGTCGTATCAGTCTAATCATTACCAGTAGCGATTTCCCAAGGATTTTGCCGCACAGAAATACGCTCTCAGCTCCATGGTCTGGCGAGGAAATCGTTGTGGCGCGCAACACAGTTCTTCATGGCCCCGATGCGGTTTCCTGTCTCAAACTGCCGGTGATCGACGTTGGAGCATAATCAAAACGGATTGTGCACCTGATGCTCGCCGATTCACAACCCGTGTCACGGCCTGAACCCAGGCCAGGAAACCGTATCGCGAGAAGGCATCAGGTACGGCAAACTCGTAAGGGAGAATGTCCATGTTGTCTCGCCGTAATAGCCATGCCGGAGTCCGATGGGCTCTGGTCGTCTGTCTATGTGCTCTGGTGCCTCTTTTTGGTGCTTATTCCTCAGCCAGGGCCCAACAGAATTCTACCTCCAATGATGTGATCCCGTCTATCGAGGAGCAGACGGCAGGCCTCGAAAAATTGGATGGCTACTTCCCTCTGTATTGGGATGGGGATTCCGGCACCTTGTGGATGGAGATCAACCGATTCGACACGGAGATACTAAACCTGGGCGGCCTATCAGCCGGTCTGGGTTCAAACGATGTGGGCCTCGATCGTGGTCAAGGTGGGGGCAGTCGCATAGTTTCTTTTGAACGTGTAGGCCGCAAGGTCTTGATGATACAGCCCAACTACCGGTTTAGGGCGGTATCAGATAATCCGGACGAAGTACGCGCAGTTACGGATGCCTTTGCACGCTCGACGCTCTGGGGATTCACGGTGGCCGCAGAGACGGATGACCGGGTGCTGGTGGATATGACGGATTACCTGCTTCGCGACACACACAATGCCATCCGCCGTCTCCGGCGATCCGGAGCGTACAAGGTCGACAAGTCACGCAGCGTGGTGTACCGGCCCATGACCATGAACTTTCCGTTGAATACGGAAATCGAGGTCATGATCACATACAGCTCCGAAAGCAGCATAGGAGGCGGGGTACGGTATGAATCAGCAGGTGCTGTCGCGGCCAACGGGACGGCCGTTTCGCTACGCGTCCATCATTCCTTTGTGGCTCTGCCGGATGACAACTACACGCCACGACCATACGATCCCCGTGCTGGATATGGAGCCGTCACATATACGGACTATGCGACGCCACTTGGAGAGCCGATGGTGAAGCGATTTATTCGTCGCCACCGTTTGGAGAAGAAGAATCCCGGAGCTCCAATGAGCGACCCCGTGGAACCCATCATTTACTACCTTGACAGGGGCACCCCCGAGCCTATCCGTTCTGCCCTGTTGGACGGGGCTGGTTGGTGGAATCAGGCATT
>JABIQT010000392.1 GCA_018667995.1 Candidatus Latescibacterota bacterium | reverse complement strand
GATTGTAAACATTGTTAAACAGATCGGGGCGCGAACCGCACACGAATGGTTCGCGCCCCGATCTGTTTATAGTCTAACCTGCACTTGCACGATCAATTGTCTCTGACATATGGAGGAACTGTTGGATTGCGGACAGGCCGGATCCCAGTTCAAAATTGTGCCCGAAAAACGCAAGGCCCCGTTCAAGTGCGGAGACGGCAATGATCATGTCGAAGGCGTCAACGGCATACCCAAGGTGGGCGATCCTTATCGTCTTTCCTTTGTATTGCTCCATCCCATTCGCGATGGTTACGCCGTAGCACTGCTTCATATGTTTCAGCAGTTCTCCACCGTCGATACCTTCTGGCATCTTAACCGATGTCAATACGTTTGATGGTGTCTTAGCGAAAAGCTCCAGGCCCATGGCTCTGGTAGCTGCCCGAGTGGCACCAGCCATCACGGCATGGTGAGCGAAAATCGTTTCGAGACCGATTCTCTGAATCTCATGAAGAATCTCAGCAAGCCCCATGAGCAAGGAAACTGCCGGCGTATAAGGGGTCAGTCCTTTTTCGAGCGAGGATTTCGCACGGTCGAAGCTGAAGTAATACCGGGGATTTCGTGACGTCTCCGAGGCACGCCATGCACGTTGGCTAACGCTCACGAATGCGAGTCCTGGAGGTAGCATGAGGCCTTTCTGTGAGCCGGTGACGACCACATCAACACCCCAGGCATCTGTTCTTAGGTCGTTCGCACCCAATCCACTCACCGCGTCAACGATCAGTAGAACGTCTCGTTCTCGGGCCAGCGCTCCCAGTGCCTCAATGTCATGCAACACGCCCGTCGATGTTTCGCTATGTGTAGACAGAATGGCTTTGATATTGTCATTTGTCTGTAGCGAATTAGCAACTACATCGATATTTACGGCCTCTCCCCAGGGCACATCGATAGCGATAACATCCACGCCGTAAACGTCACACAACTCTACCCACCGGGCTCCGAATTTTCCTGAAACTATAGCCAAGACCTTGTCGCCAGGTGACAGCAAGTTGACTATTGTGGCCTCCATGGCACCGGATCCCGACGACGTCAAAGTCAACACATCGTTTTTCGTCTGGAAGAGATACCTAAGACCGTCTGAAACTTCGCGAAGCATGGCACTGAATTCGGCGGACCTATGCGTCAATATCGGCCTGGACATTGCTGCCGTTACTTCCGCCGTTACCGGAGTAGGCCCAGGGGCAAAATTATAGGACTTCAACGCGCCTCCTGAAAGAGTATCATCACTTGTGTGACCTTTTATAGCATGGTCAACGCGGCTCTCGCATCCCGTACATAACGTGAGTCCTCGTAGTCGGATACTACTTTCTCGTACATGCTCCGGGCGTCACTTGTGCGTTCGGCTGCCTGATAACACCTTCCAGCATCAATCAAGAACTGCGGGGCAAGAAATACATCGGGGTGAGTCTCTGCAAGCGTCCTATACTGGATCGCCGCCTCAAGGTATTTCCCTTCCTGTTCCTCACAAGCTGCTACGCCAGATTCCGCACCCAATAGGACGACGTCCGCATCGGACCCGCCTCCAAAAAACCCGGATCCATAATCAGAAATGTATTTCTCATAGTATCGTTTGGCTTCATCGGTGTTGCCGGTTCGGAAGAAAGCGTTAGCCAATCCTAGTGTTGCCTCGCGTGAACCTTCGGCGCCACCATGATCCGTCAGAATTCTTTGATAGATCGGGATCGCATCCTCAGTTCTGTTGTTTTGCATGGCAGTTTGTGCGGGCGCCAACAGACGAGCGGCAGCTTCATCTGAGGCCTGCCTGGAATTGGCGAACCAGGCCCCTGCAACTGACGCTATTACAACAACTCCAACTCCGATCAGTATCTCTTGGACGTGACCGGCGATATAGTCATTGGCACTATAGATGAACTGAATGAATCTATCTTCTTTGATTTCACGGCGGGTAATTCGACGACGTGCCACTAAATTCCTCCGGATTTCATGTTTGATTAATCTGCAATTTCAGGATGTAAACATATACGTATCTGCGTATATCAAGTCAAGCTGTTTATACTGACTTTACGGGCCTTAGGTCGATAATCCACCACGGCTTACACCGATTAGTTTTCGCTTGACATCACCATGCGGCGATGTATCTTAGGGCAACTTTATCAGTTGCTACAATATACCGATTTAATGACCTGAAATTTAGACGTAAAATACAAAGGAGTTGGGAGATGGAATTGACCGGTGCTGAGATCTTAACCGAGTCCTTGAAACGCGAAGGTGTGGATCTCGTATTCGGCTATCCCGGCGGTGTAGTTATCCCGCTATATGATGTGCTCCAGCGAACCCCAGAAATCCGCCACGTCCTGGTTAGGCATGAGCAGGGCGCGACCCACATGGCCGATGGATATGCAAGAGCGACGGGAAAACCTGGAGTCGTGATCGCCTCCTCGGGGCCAGGCGCGACCAATACGGTTACTGGTATTGCCACCGCCTACATGGATTCAATTCCCATGGTAGTCTTCACAGGTCAGGTTCCGGTTCACCTCATTGGAAACGATGCGTTTCAAGAATCCGATACCGTGGGAATTACACGGCCCATCACCAAACACAACTTTCTTATTAAAGAGACAGAAGACGTAGCACAGGTAATTGCTGAAGCCTTCTTCATAGCGACAACAGGTCGCCCCGGTCCCGTCCTGATAGACCTGCCCAAAGATGTCCAGGTTGGGACGGCGAAATTCGAGTATCCGGAACGACCACAAATCAGAGGGTATAAGCCCAACTATGACGGGCATCCCGGCCAGATAAAGAAGGCCGCAGAAATGATAACCGCGGCAAAAAAACCTGTGCTGTATGTCGGAGGTGGCGCAATCATTTCCGGAGCCGCAGAAGAAATTCAGCAACTGGCAGTGAAGGCGGCAGCACCTGTCACGACAACGCTGATGGGCTTAGGGGCATTTCCGGAGTCTCATGAGCTTTCTATGAAAATGCTTGGCATGCATGGTACCTGGTTCGCCAATACGGCAGTAATGGAATGTGATCTCCTGGTAAATATCGGTGCAAGGTTCGATGACCGTGTCACAGGTAATCTGGATGAGTTTTCTCAGAACTCGAAGAAGATCCATATCGATATAGATCCGTCTTCCATGAATAAGAATGTGATTGTAGACCTTCCCATCGTTGGGGATGTAAAGCATGTTCTAAAACAGTTGATACCGCTCGTCGAGCGTGCCGATACTGAAGATTGGCTCAAACGAATCAACAATTGGAAGCAGGAACATCCGCTTACTTACGATAGTACGGACTCGGTCCATGAGGAAGGTCTCAACGGTCGCGATGACCAGCCGGTTGAAACGCCAAAGAAATTGCCTCTTCGGGCCCAATACGTTTTAGAGAAGGTGGGGGAAGCCACGAAGGGCGAAGCCTACGTAGTGACGGATGTCGGGCAACATCAAATGTGGGCTGCGCAATGGTATGGCTTTAATAGACCCCGAACGATGATTACCTCGGGAGGCCTTGGGACCATGGGTTTTGGACTTCCTGCTGGTATTGGAGTTCAAATGGCCTACCCGGATGCCGATGTAGTCGTGATAACTGGTGACGGCAGCATACAGATGAACATCCAAGAGATGGCCACGGCGATGGCCTGTAAACTTCCTCTTAAGATCATATTGCTCAACAACGGTTTCCTTGGGATGGTCCGACAGTGGCAGGATCTGTTCTACGCAAAAAGGTATTCAGCCGTTGATCTGAAGGAGACCAATCCTGATTTCGTGAAACTGGCGGAGGCATTTGGCGCCGTAGGTATACGGGTGTTCAGGGACGAAGATGTTGAAGATGCGCTCTCCGAGGCGATGGCTATTAATGATCGTCCTGTGCTCATGGATTTTGTGATCGCAGAAGAGGATAATGTTTATCCCATGATACCGGCGGGGGCAGCCTCTCACGAAATGATTGAAGAATAATAGGCAAAATGGCTGAATAGGCCGTGGGCAAACGCGAACCAGACTGGCCAATAGATCAGCTCGGTTTTGTTCACGGCCTGTTTCATATTAATGTTGAGGAGAAAAAGTTAATGAGACGTCATACCATATCGCTCCTCGTAGAAAATAGATTCGGTGTGCTAGCCCGAATTGCGGGACTGTTTAGCGGTCGCGGGTTCAATATCGACAGCATCAGTGTCGGGGAGGGGGCTGAACCGGGCACATCGCGTATTACTATTCTTACTCAAGGCGATGAGATGATCGTTGAACAGATCATCAAGCAGCTCAACAGAGTAATTGATGTGCTCCGAGTGGTCGATCTCACGGATCATAGCTTCATAAACCGTGAGTTGGCACTAATAAAGGTAAATGCCAACCAGGCGAATCGTCAGGAGATCGTTCAGATATCCGAGATTTTTCGTGCGAAGATCGTAGATATTAGTCCGAAAACACTGACCATTGAAGCCACCGGCAACGAAGACAAGATTGACGCCATCATGGGGATGCTTCGCCCATTTGGCTTGCGTGAGGTGGCGAGAACAGGAAGGGTCGCACTGGCACGAGATTTCAAGAGCAAGGATGCGCCTAGTCCCGAAGCACCTGAATCCGTCTGGGAGAAGGAACGCAAAGAGATTACGGCCGATCTCGCTTAAGTAAATATGTCAGAGAATTGTATGCAAGTGGCTCTTAGAAATTAGAGACCTCACACCAGAACATCAGATTGCAGACAAAGGAGTCATTTGAATGGCGCGGATGTATTATGATCAGGATGCGGACCTCGGTATTTTGGACGGTAAGACTGTTGCTGTAATTGGATACGGGAGTCAGGGACACGCCCATGCTTTGAACATGAAGGAATCGGGATTAAATGTAATCGTTGGGTTGCGCCCAGGGAAATCTTGGGATGCGGCAACAAAAGACGGCTTTGAACCCAGAACTGTCGCCGATGCTTCCAAAGAAGCCGATGTGATCATGTTGCTGGCGAATGATGAACTTCAAGCTGAGCTTTATGAGTCACAGATTAAACCGAACCTCTCTGCCGGAAATGCGATCGCATTCGCACATGGATTCAATATCCATTTCGGGCAAATCGTTGCCCCGGATGACATAGACGTATTCATGGTTGCACCGAAAGGCCCAGGACATCTAGTACGGCGTGTTTTCACGGAAGGCGCAGGAGTTCCCTGTCTGCTGGCAGTGCATCAGGATACCACTGGTAAGGCAAGAGACATCGGATTGGCGTACGCGAAAGGCATCGGCGGCACTCGTGGCGGTGTCATCGAGACCACCTTTCAGGAAGAGACTGAGACCGACCTATTTGGAGAACAGTCCGTTCTCTGCGGCGGTACAACAGAGTTGGTACTTGCTGGATTCGAGACCCTCGTCGAAGCTGGCTATCAACCCGAAGTCGCATACTTTGAATGTCTCCATGAACTGAAGCTTATTGTCGATTTGATGTATGAGGGCGGCATTGAGCACATGCGGTATTCCATTAGTGATACCGCCGAATATGGTGACCTTACCCGCGGGCCTCGCATCGTGACGGACGAAACTCGGGCCGAAATGCGCAAGATACTCAAGGAAGTACAGGACGGCCAATTCGCCAAGGAATGGATCTTGGAGAACAAGTCCAATCGGCCGACTATGGGAGCCATGCGTCGTCAGGCGTCTGAGCACAAGATAGTCGAGGTCGGTAGAGAGTTGCGCAAAATGATGAGTTGGATAGATAAGTAGTCTGTTTGAGAAATCAGTATCAACAGTAACTGAGTCTCGAACACATGGAGAGCAATAATGGCGCAACGGAAGATTGATGTATTCGACACCACCTTGCGCGATGGTGAGCAAGTCCCTGGAGCTTCACTGAATAGGGACGAAAAATTGCATGTAGCGCACCAGCTCGCATCGTTAGGCGTCGACATAATTGAGGCCGGTTTTGCAGCATCTTCACCAGGAGATTTCGCGGCGGTTAAGATGATTGCTGAATCCGTGAAAGGCCCGGTGATAACCGCACTCGCAAGAGCGGTGGAGTCCGACATTGAAGCGGTGGCCGAGGCGGTAAAACCCGCTGAGAGACCGCGTATTCATATGGTTCTGGGCACGTCGAAGCAACACCTTGATCACAAGTTCAGAAAATCAGAAGATGACATTCTGAAAATGGGCGTAGATGCGGTCAAATTCGCGAGGAACCTTTGTCCAGAGATCGAATACTCAACGGAAGATGCCTCACGTAGCGACTTCGATTATCTGTGTCGAACCCTCGAGGCAGTCATCGATGCCGGCGCATCTGTAGTGAATATTCCGGACACCGTCGGCTATGCGGTTCCTGAACAGTGGGGTGAGCTGATACGTCGGATTATTGAAACCGTTCCCAATATCCACAAAGCCAAAGTGAGCGTTCACTGCCACAACGACCTCGGCATGGCAACGGCAAACTCGCTCGCAGCTATCAAAGCAGGGGCACAGCAGGTAGAGTGCACGATGAACGGCATTGGAGAGCGAGCGGGTAACGCCTCACTCGAAGAGATCGTCATGGCGGTGAAAATGCGTGGCGAGTTCTATGGGGCGTACACCGACATCGATACACGACAGATATACCCCACAAGTGTATTGGTGCGAGAACGTATGCACATGCCAGTACAAGCCAATAAGGCAATCGTCGGCGCCAATGCATTTTCGCACTCCTCGGGAATACACCAGGATGGCGTGCTAAAGAATCGTGAGAATTACGAGATAATGACGCCCGAAGACGTTGGCATTGAACAGAACGAGATTATTCTTACTGCACGATCAGGTCGCCACGCGTTACGCCATCGGCTCGAACTAGTGGGTTATACATTTTCAGACGAAAAGCGCGAAGAGTTTGATCACATATACGCCAGATTTCTTAACGTCGCAGACCGCAAGAAGGAAGTCCTTGATACAGATCTTCATGACATTATGAAGGGCGAAACTGTTGAGGTGCCTGAGCAGTATCACCTTGTTGATTTTCAAGCGGTAGCGGGGATCCAAGGAACACCAATGGCCACGGTCAGACTGAACGTCGGCGGCGAAGTCGTTCAGGCTGCAGCCAATGGAGATGGTCCGGTGGCGGCAGCTTTCAACGCCATCGATGAGATCACGAAACTACCGTCGGAAATTCAGAACACTTCGACGACCTCCGTCGGGAAGCACGGAGAGCAGAATGTCACAATAAATGTGGGCTATCACGATCAGTCGTATACAGGACAGGCATCGGCAACCGATGTGGTCGAGGCAAGCATCCGAGCCTATCTGAACTCATTGAACAAATTTGTGGCCACACATAGCGGTGTAGTCGGCGAATAGATAACCCAAGCGGTGGAGGATTACGTTGCACAAGATCGCAGTTATACCAGGAGACTGTACGGGCCCGGAGGTTACGGGTGAAGCCATGAAGGTATTAAAAGCCGCGTCCGAGAAATTCGGGTTTACCTATGAACTCACAGAATATGACTTCGGATACGATCGCTATTCTCGCACCGGCGAGATTCTGCCGCCCGAGGCGCTCAAGGAATTTCGCCACTTTGACACTATATTCCTAGGCGCGATCGGTCATCCGGACGCCCCTGAAGGTGTCCTAGAAAAGGGAATCATCCTCCAAACCCGCTTCGAGCTTGATCTGTACATCAATTTACGTCCCGTCAAACTCTACCGTAGCCAGGACTGCCCTTTGAAGGATAAGGGCCCTGAGGAAGTGGATTTTGTCGTGATTCGTGAGAATACCGAGGATCTGTATACGGGGGCGGGCGGAGTTTTCAAGAAGGGCACGGATGATGAAGTCGCTATTCAGGAATCAATAAATACACGAAAAGGCGTTGAGCGCTGTATTCGCTATGCCTTTGAATATACCAGAAAGCGTAATAAACGCAAAAAGCTGACGCTTTGCCATAAGAGCAATGTGCTCACCTATGCCCATGACATGTGGCGCAGAGTATTCACCGAAATTGGCGAGGAATACTCGGATGTCGAGACCGATGCGGCATATGTAGACGCCACCTGTATGTGGATGGTCAAAAACCCCGAGTGGTTCGATGTCATCGTTACCACAAATATGTTCGGTGATATCATAACCGACCTGGGAGCGATCATCCAAGGAGGCTTGGGTGTGGCGGCTGGTGGTAATATAAATCCAGACAGTGTCTCTATGTTTGAGCCTATGGGCGGATCTGCTCCCAGACATGCTGGTAAGAATAGAATCAACCCTATCGCCGCCATTGGCGCGTGCCAAATGATGATTGCACAATTGGGCGAGGACGATGCCGCCGTCGCAGTGGATCGAGCAATTGTTGAGACAGTAAATAAAATGGACGCGATGGAAGCCGGTAAAATGGGATACAGTACGACAGAAGTAGGGGATCTGGTAGCAACCGCGATATGATGGACTGACAAGGATTTGTCCCGATAGCTGAACTCTTGAATGAGGCATGTGTTATTTGCACATGCCTCATTTTATCATCAGCCTCCCAACAGATACATGAGTTTGATTCGTGACCAACGAGAATCAAAACACACTCCAGGACGGGGCCTCTGACCTGAGCCAAGGGCTGACAGAAGCGGTCCTTGAGTCGGGCGGACGGGGGGTCACCTGGCGGGCTG